>PMNN01000280.1 GCA_003161815.1 Methanobacterium sp.
TATTTGAAACTATTTTTTTTTTATGTTATATTTTTTTAGAGGTGTAATCTATGAATAATAATCAATTAGAAGGCACTACAACTGTTGGCATAACCTGCAAAGACGGGGTTGTTTTTGCCACAGAAAGAAGAGCTACCATGGGTAACTTAATAGCTCATAAAGTAGCAAAAAAGATTTTCAAGATAGATGATCACATAGGAGCTACCATTGCAGGGTCTGTTGCACACGCTCAAACACTCATGAAGTACATTACCGCCGAAGCAACCCTTTACAGGCTCAGAAATGGTGAAGAGATAGGTGTAGAAGCAATAGCCACATTAACATCTAACATTTTACGCTCATCACCTTTATACGTGCAAACCCTCCTTGGAGGAGTTGACAATAAAGGGCCATCCTTGTATTCTTTAGATCCAGCAGGTGGGGTTATAAAAGATATGATGATCTCTACTGGTTCAGGATCACCAGTATGTTACGGAGTATTGGAAGATCGATATAACGAAGATATATATGTAGAAGAAGGAGTAGATTTAGCAATCAGAGCTATAAAGTCTGCAATGGAAAGAGATGCTTTTTCAGGTAATGGTATCCTAGTGGCTACAATTAACAAAGAGGATGGTTTTAAAATCTTCTCTGAAGAAGAATTAGAAAAGAAAATCAATGAAATATAACTAGAATAATTAACTATTTTATCCTAAAATTTCATATTTTTCATTTATTTAATATTTTTTTTTAATATGCTAAGTGAAAAAGGCAAAATTATTACTTAGCCATTTATTGTTTTCTGTTTTTTAAAGACGTGATGTTAATGGGTTCAGAGATTCAAGAAATTAAACAAATAATAGTACAAAGATTACCCAAAAGAGTACAAGTAGCCAAAGTAGAATTTGAAGGTCCGGAGGTAGTGATCTACACCAAAAACCCGGAGATCATAACTGAAAATGGAGATCTCATCAGGGACTTGGCCAAGGATTTAAGAAAGCGGATAATTATTCGTTCAGACCGTTCAGTGCTTATGGAGCCTGAAAAGGCAATACGTAAAATCCATGAGATAGTTCCAGATGATGCCAAAATTACTAACATCTCCTTTGACGAAGTAACTTGCGAGGTAATAATCGAAGCTCGTAAACCCGGATTAGTTATCGGGAAATACGGTGCCACTTCAAGAGAGATTGTTAAAAAAATTGGATGGGCCCCTAAGATACTTAGAACGCCACCCATTGCATCTGAAATTATACAAAGAATAAGAAGAACCTTAAGAAAAAACAGTAAAGAACGTAAAAAAATATTACAGGATTTAGGAAACCGTATACATCGTGAAATTCCATTAGAAAATGAATGGACCCGCTTAACATCTCTCGGAGGCTTTAGAGAAGTGGGAAGATCATCCTTATTTTTACAAACTACTAATAGTAAAGTATTATTAGATTGCGGAGTAAATGTTGCTGGAACCGACGATAAAAGCTCATACCCCTATTTAAACATCCCAGAATTTTGTTTAGACGATTTAGATGCAGTTATAATATCTCACGCCCACCTAGATCACTCCGGATTCCTCCCTTATTTATATCACTATGGATATGAAGGACCCGTATACTGCACCACACCCACCAGAGACCTCATGACCTTATTACAACTTGATCATATTGATATAGCTCATCGAGAGGATAATCCACTACCATTTAACGTTAAACATGTTAAAAAGAGTATAAAACATACTATAACACTTGACTACGGGGAAGTAACTGACATAGCACCGGACATCAGATTAACATTACATAATGCTGGACATATCCTAGGCTCCGCTATAACTCACGCACACATCGGCGACGGCCAACATAACTTCGTATACACCGGAGACTTCAAATTCGAAAGAAGTAGACTCTTAGAACCTGCAGTAAATAAATTCCCCCGCATAGAATCCCTAGTAATGGAGAGTACCTACGGAGGACATGAAGATGTGCAACCCACCCGCAATGACGCGGAAAAAGAACTAATTAAAACCATTTACCGCACATTGGAACGCGGCGGAAAAATAATGATCCCCGTATTCGCTGTGGGAAGAGCGCAAGAGTTAATGATAGTTCTAGACGAGTACATCCGACATGGAATCATTGACGAAGTACCCATATACATAGACGGCATGATCTGGGAGGCCACAGCTATCCACACCGCCAGACCCGAATATTTAAGCAAGGACTTGCGGGATCAAATATTCCACATGGGAAGAAACCCATTCATCTCTGATGTATTCCATAAGGTGAATGGAATAGAGGAAAGACGTGATATCGTAGAAGGAGAACCATCTATAATTCTCTCTACTTCAGGAATGCTCACTGGAGGAAATTCAGTGGAGTACTTCAAATGGCTCTGTGAAGACCAACGTAGCTCTTTAGTCTTTGTAGGATACCAGGCTGAAGGTTCTTTAGGAAGAAGGCTACAGAAGGGCTGGAAAGAGATACCTCTCAAAGAAGACGGGAAAACTAATGTTTACAATGTGAAAATGGAGATAAAAACCATAGAAGGTTTCAGTGGACACTCTGANNGACAATTATAAAACACTTGATCTAGCATCCAGTATTTACCGCCAATTCAAGATTGAAACTAAAACTCCCATGAATTTAGAGACTGTGCGAATCCAATGACGAAATATTCCCACTAATTAAAATTAAATATCTAAATTTACTCAATAATTAATCATCGTATTATTTTAATATTAGATTTATTTCAATTGAATTAACTAAGAATAAGAATACTTTAAAATTTGAGCATGATACATGTTTTAGATCTTCTTTATAGGTTTTTTTATAATTTAAGACCCTAATATCTCAAAAAAAATCATTAAACTTATTTTAATCAATTCTTACCAATATCGAACTTCTCTGGAAATATTTGGGTTATAAAATCCAAATATTTAGTGCCTTCAATCGACCAATANNTGATAAATATACTTTTTTCGATTAATAATTATTTGGTGAATTTTTTTATGGTAACTTACAAAGAATCAGGCGTAGACTTTAACTTAGAAGAAGTTACAATCTCTGCTTTAACCTCAAAGTTAAGAAATACTCTAGAATTTAGGGATATTATTACAGAATCAGGACACTTCGCTGGTCTTGTGCGCTTGGGAGATAAAGCCATTGCTATGAGCACTGATGGTGTGGGTAGTAAAATTCTAGTAGCTGAGCTCATGAATAAGTATGATACTGTAGGTATTGACTGTGTAGCTATGGTAGTAAATGATCTTCTTTGCGTGGGAGCTGAACCGGTTGCTATGGTGGATTACCTAGCCGTGGATAAACCAAACCCGGAATTAGCAATTCAAATTGGTAAAGGATTGGCTGAAGGAGCAATTGAAGCCAGAGTAGCTATGATTGGTGGTGAAACTGCTTCACTTCCGGAAATTGTGAAGAATTTTGACTTGGCCGGAACTGGAATCGGAATAGTAAAGCTAGATAGTATAATAACTGGTGAGAATATCAAAGAAGGCGATGTTCTTATTGGAATAGCAAGCAATGGAATTCATAGTAATGGATTAAGTCTAGCTCGGAAAGTTTTTTTTGATAAATCGGATTTAAAAGTAGGTGATTCCTTGCCTGGGTATCCAGAAATTAAAGTGGGGGAGGAATTACTTAAACCTACATTTATATATGTTAAGCCAGTGATGGAACTTTTAAATAGTAAAATAGAGGTGCATGGTCTGGCCCATATTACAGGTGGGGGATTCAACAACCTCAAAAGACTTAAAAAAGACGTGTATTATCATATAGATAATTTACCTCAACCAAATCCTGTATTTCAATCTCTATATTCATTAGGTATTCCTATTGAAGAAATGTACCGAGTGTTTAATATGGGAGTGGGTATGGTGGTAATAGTACCTGAAGAAGATAATGCCACTACCATAAAGATTATAGAAAAATATAATCAAGCTTATCAAATAGGAAAAGTCTATAGAAACTCTCAAAATATAATCAAAATAAAAACTTTCCAAGAAAATTTCATTGAAATTTAATATTTGGAAAAAAATGGTTTTTTGAAAATTTAAAGGTGTATTTAAATGAAAATAACACTTCAAGAGGAAAGATCAATAATCATAGAAATACTGACTAGAATGGAAGTGACGTTGGAAGATGCGGAAATTGTGGCTGACGTGACTTTAGACGCTGATCTTAAAGGTTTTTCATCCCATGGAATAGGTAGATTCCCACAGTACATTAAGGGTTTGAAGTATGGAACCATAAAGCCCAATTCAGTTATAGAAATTGAAAATGAAACTATTTCCACTGCACTTTTAAATGGTAATCATAAATTCGGCCAAGTGGTAACCTATCATGGAATGGAGATGGCTATGGAAAAAGCTAGAGAAACCGGTGTCGGATTAGTGGGAATTCATGACTCCAATCATTTCGGTGTCGCCGGTTACTACTCGGATATGGCTATAATGCAGGATTTAATTGGCCTAGTGATAGCTAACACTGAGCCTGCAATTGCACCTATAGGCGGTAAAGAGGCTATAATAGGTACTAATCCTATAGCTATAGGTATACCCTCAAATAAAAATTATGTGTCAGTAGATATGGCTACCTCTGCTTCTGCTCGTGGAAAACTCTTAGAAGCTCTGCGTAAGGGTGAAATGATACCAGAAAATGTGGCATTAGATGCTGAAGGAAACCCTACCATAGACCCTGAGGCAGCGCTTAAAGGATCAATATTACCATTCGGCGCGCATAAAGGCTATGCACTTGCCTTCATGATTGAAATCCTAGCCGGGCCCTTGGTGAAAGCTGCATTTGGTAAACAAGTCAGAGGAACCGCCAATCCGGAAGAAATAAGCACTAAGGGCGACCTCTTAATAGCTATTAACCCCGAAATGTTTAGCGACCTAGAACATTTCAAAGTAGAGGTGGATGAATTCGTTGGGGAGATAAAGAGTTCTGGAAACGTTTTCATACCTGGCGATATGGAAGTGCGTAACTTTAAAAAATATATGAATGAGGGGATTAATATTGACGATGAACTCTCATCACAGCTTAAGGAAATAGCTAATGATTTATCATTAAATTATGATGAATTAATAAATTAATAATAATTAATTCTAAGGATGGAAAAAATGGCATATTTAATCCTGATTTAGACATTATAATCAAAATTTAAAAATAGTTCAGATAATTGCCAGATTATATGGTGTAGAATGGATAGCAGCCAAACCATTTATCAAGCCTTGAAAAATGCAGGAATAAACTTCGTGGTTAGTTTACCATGTGTAAATCTAGGAAAACTTATGGAGATGGTGGACTGCGATAGAGATATTATACATGTCCCTGTGACTAGGGAAGAAGAAGGATTTGGAATTTGCGCCGGAGCTTACCTAGGGGGGAAAAAAACCACTATTTTAATGCAGAACTCAGGATTAGGCAACTCAGTAAATGTGTTAGCTTCCCTTTATAAACTTTACCAACTACCCATTTTAATGATCATTAGTCACAGAGGCACTGAAGGAGAATTTATGAATGCACAAGTGCCCATGGGAAAAGCTACCACTGGTGTTCTGGATGCCCTAGAAATTGCCTACTTTAACCCTAAAACACCAGAAAATGCATTAAAAATCATACCTGAAGCTTGGACTCTGGCAGAGATGGGTAATGCTCCCGTAGGAATACTATTAGAAATTTCATTTTGGTAAAAAAAAGAGAGGATTTTAATTTATGGAAAGAATAGAAGCCATACAACAAATTACCGAACAACTTAACGATGAATTAATAATCTGCAATATCGGATTCCCTTCGCGGGAATTATATGCTATTAAAGATTCACCTAATAATTTTTATATGTTAGGATCTATGGGTATGGCCTCATCCATTGGTTTAGGATTAGCTCTGGCTCAGGAGAGGAAAGTGGTGGTCCTAGATGGTGATGGGTCTTTGCTGATGAATATGGGGAGTTTAGTAACTATTTTCAACCAGAACCCAGTTAATTTAATCTTAGTAGTTTTGGATAATGAGTGTTATGGTTCTACTGGTTCTCAGTGCAGTTATGCTAGTACGGTGAATCTTTCCAGGGTAGCTGAAGCCGTGGGATTTAAAAATCTTTTTTTATTCCAGAATGAAATAGATTTCAGTGAGATTTTAGATATAAATGAGCCGATTTTTGTGCATGTTAAAGTTGAAGAAGGAAATGCAAATGTTCCTGTTATTGATATGGAACCTGAGGATATCAAAATTAGATTTATGGATGATGTTAAAGGGTAATTTGTAATGTTTTATAATAAAGTTTTGAATATTTAATAAAAATATTTCTGGAATATTCAATAATTTAACTTCTTCTCCTCTTAAATTCCTCGAATAGTTCATCTAATTCTACATCCTTATAAACTAAGAGGAGCATGACGTGAAATATAAGGTCAGCTGCTTCATGAACTACATTTTCATCATTTTTAGATGAGATTATAAGTTCAGTAGTTTCTTCACCGATTTTCTCAAGGATTTTATCCTCAGCCAGTTTGTCATCATCCTTCATAAGATTTGAAGTATAAGAATCAATAGGGTTATCTCTTCTCTCCTCTAAAACATGATATATATCTCTAATGATTTTATCCATCATTTTTGGGCCTCTTTTCTAAGGCTGTCCGTTAGGGCAATTAGAGGGTGCTGTGCGTCATCTATGATTTCAATATCCCAAAAAGTGTATATTCCATCTTTATCCGCTGTTTTCTCCAAGCCTAACTTTATATCCTCATCTAAAACAATAACATAAGAGTCAATTTGATCATAACCTAATTTAAGAGCAGCTACAGTTCTATGATGACCATCGACTAATATAAATCTGTCTCCCACCTTAACCACTATGGTTGGCTCTGCTAAGCCTCTTTTAAGCTCATAAGTCCTGCCTTGAAGTTCATCTGCATATATTTTATTTTGAGTGGGTCTGAGATCATCTATGGGAACCTTCATTCTTACCAACTTAGTTTTAATGCCATATAATTGTTCAAGAGTCTTCTGGAAGTAATTAACTTTTGTGGGAGTGGATCTTTCAATATGTGATCTTACAATATCAGTGTTAGTTATTATGCCCACCAATTTACATTCTTTATTTATTACCGGCAGTCTTGATATGCCCATTCTGAACATCACCCGTGCAGCGTCGTTGATAGACATTTCCTGGTCTGCTACCACTATATCAGTGGTCATTATCTCCCCAACATTAGTGTCCCATGGTTTTAAGAGTAAATCCGAAGCCGTTACCATTCCAACGACTTCCCCATTAGTTCTTACTGGGAAACCATCGTGGCCACTGCCCCTCATTAACTTTATAACTTCCTCGTTAGGTGTATCTGGATTAACACTGATAACTTTTCTAGTCATATAATCCTTTACCAGAGCCGCGCTACTCATCTTAAATCTCCATTTTAATGTAATCATCGAGCAAAAAATTGTTTTATCATTATATTCAATTTTAAATTATTCTATGAAATGGAATCTGAGTTCCATTGTTAGTATCAAAAACCCATTTTCCAATCGATCAACGAAACTTCCTCTGATTGTTTTAAGATTTCCCGGAGTTCCCGATGAATGTAACTTATTTTAGCTTGATCTATTCTCATTTCAGGATGCCAAAGAATCATATTCAAGATGTTTTTTGCCATCTAATCTCAAAAACCTGAATTTACATATGAATTATAAATAAACAATCTAAAAAAATTTTTTTTTAATACTTTCATTCAATTTTTAAATATAAAAATTATGTATGTTAAAAGTTGGATAAAAATTTTTCCCACCTTTATAAAAAAATTATTCCTTTAATTAACTTATTATTACAACTCCTTCTCTAGAAGTTTGAATATATCACCAGGATCTGCTTTTCCTCGAGTTATCCTCATGACTTGTCCTATAAGGAAGTTTAATGCATTTTTTTTACCTTCATGGTAATCGGAAACTGCTTCTGGATTCTCTTTTATAACTTGTTTAACTGATTGAACTACTACATCTTCATCTATTAATCCAACTAAACCCATTTCCTCAGCAATCTTGCTAGGCATTTTCGTGTTTTGTGGTAATTTCTCAATAATCCTCTGCCCAGCTTTAGTAGTGATCTTTTTATCCTGCAACATTTTGAGCAGATCTATTATTTGCTGGGGTTTTATTCCACTTTCCTTAAAACTTAGTTTGTTATAATAGATCACTCTTTTAAGTTCATCCCTCATCCAAAGGGCTGCAAACTTAGGATCAATTTCACGAACCACTTCTTCAAAAGCATCAGCCAATTCTAATTCAGAAGTAAGTACCCGAGCATGATCCTTTTCTATTCCGTACTGCCTTACAAACCTTTCCGTCTTTAAATGGGCAGGTTCAGGCATTTCATCTCTTATAGTCTCAATTTTATTTTCCTCTGCCAACATAGGAGGTAGATCAGGATCGGGTATGTATCGGTAATCCTCAGCTTCCTCTTTAAGTCGCATTGGAACTGTTATCATCTGAGATTCTAAGAAAGCCCTAGTTTCTTGTTTTATCTCGATTCCCCTCTTCAAAAGATTTTTCTGTCGAACCATCTCAAATTGAAGAGCCTTGTAAGCACCTTTTATAGAATTAATATTTTTGATTTCAGCCCGTTTACCGCCTTCCAAAGAGATGTTCACATCAGCTCGCATGGTTCCCTCTCCTCGGGCACTGCCACTATATTCTAAAACCCTTATAAGTTCCCTTAAGAATGTACGAGCTGCATCGGGTGATTTCATATCTGGCTCTGTTACAATTTCAATTAGAGGTATACCAGACCGATTGAAATCCACCAAACCGAGATCAGGCTTATATTGACCAGGGTCCTCCTCTAAATGAACTTCCCTTATTCTAACTCCATTGAGGTCTCCCCCGTATCCTATAGGTATGGAAGTACGCTGATATCCGGAGGAGAGATCTGGATAGTCGTAATGTTTTCTCTGAAAGAATGTAACTTCAGGACTTATTTTACAATCCAACATCAAGGCTATTTTAATAGCTCCATCCAAAGCTTCCTTATTAGGTGGATAAGGCTTAGCACCGGGCTGATTTAGACATACAAAACAAATATTTGAGTTGGATGGTGCATCCTGATAATTAGTACGACAATCACAGAATAATTTAGAATTGGTTTCAAGTTGAACGTGGATTTCCAATCCGCATTTCATCTTAATGTTATTCCCTCCTTGAAAAGTATGATTTTATGTATTTCTTTATTATTTTAAACAAAGATATAAATGCAGGGGCAGGGATTCGAACCCTGGTAGGCCTACGCCAACAGGCCCTGAACCTGTCCCCTTTGACCGCTCGGGAACCCCTGCATTTTTTGAAGACTTGATTTAAAAGATATTTATTTTAAAATAATTCTAAGTTGATTTTTTTTATAGCTCAATAAATTTTTTTATCAAATTTTAATTTATAATCTCTTATATTTTAAATGCATAGATACATTAACTGCGAGTTTTACTTTAATCAAATTATTAATCTTTGATTTTATTAAAAACCCTCTTTAGCATAATCTATTCATTTCATTTATTAATGCATTTATCAATATATCGTTTTATAAATGGTTCAAGATCAGGTGAAGGACTTTTACCCATCTTAAGTTTATTGAAATCTGTAAATGTACCTATAAGCTCTCTTTCCGCCCATTTGACTTCATCCTCTACTCTTCTACCGTAATTTGTGCCGAACATTTTAAATAAAGGAAATTTAGTGATGCCATTAGCGCCTGCGAGAAGTAAAGGTCCTATATTAGCCAAATTATCTATCCAAGTACCGGTAATTATCTCCAATTTTGGAAATTTTATTCTTGTAGCCGCCACGGTCCCCGCATAATAAAGAGATGCTGGTTGCGGCGAATTTTCATAAATAGTGCCACTATGAGGGTTTAATGAATAAAAAATCACCCGCTGAATTCCTAAATCATTTATAAGATTGAAAAGATATCTTAAATCTTCAGGTGTCTCTCCTAAGCCAAGAATTATTGTTATCGCCTTTTTGAAGCCTAAATCACCAGCAATTTCCAGCATTTCCACAATATCTTCTAAGGATTTGCTTGGACAAATTTTATCATGAAGAATAGGATTCGCTGCCTCCACTGCTCCAGTTACACCAACAATTTCTTCTCCATATTCTTTTAAGTCCTTGATGATGCCCACATTAAGCCAAACTGGTTTTCCACTTATCTCATAAATTCTTTTGGAGATATTTTTAATTTCTTCAGTAGTGAAAGAATCATAACCTCCCGAAAGAAATTCAATATTCCAGCCAATTCTTTTTACCAGCTCAGCCTCAGCCAGAATGGAATTAACATTTCTTCTAGCCTTTTTAGGATCTTTTATTTTAGATTTCTGAGATGACATGTAACAGAACGCACAATCACCTTTTTCACACCACCATGAGATGAAAATTGCCCTTTCAAGGGTTATTTTATTGCCATGACCATTTAATGTAATTTTATTGGCTCTAATGAGAAGATCAATAGTTTTATGGTTTTCTATTTTTTTTATTAAGTTCATCATTTACCCTTCCATTTCTAAAGAAGAACTATAATTATTTAAAACAAATACTAAAAAATACTTTTTGCACCTAAAAGTTAAAACAGGAATTATAAATGATTAATAAACAAATAAACAAACTTTTTTCATTCTTTATATCCAAAATATTTATATATAATAAACATCAACTTTAAAATTACATCTTGATGTGCTATGTTTTAAAATCTTGTAAGCCCTGAAATAATAGTGCACGGTTTACAGGCTTTGCTTGGCATTTGCCGCCGTAGCTCAGTAGGTAGAGCGTTCGGCTGTTAACCGATTGGTCACAGGTTCGAGCCCTGTCGGCGGCGTTTTGGGCCCATAGCTTAGCCAGNNGCTCCGGTAGTGTAGTCCGGCCAATCATGTCGGCCTTTCGAGCCGATGACTCGGGTTCGAATCCCGGCCGGAGCATTTGTTTATGTCCATCATCATATAATAATAAATCGAATAATCCAAAAATATGGGCAGGGGTGCCCGAGCTGGCCAAAGGGGACAGGCTTAGGACCTGTTGGCGTAGGCCTACCAGGGTTCGAATCCCTGCCCCTGCANNATCTCGGCCCCGGCCTTATTTTCATGAAAAGGTTCTGAATTTTCAATGAATATCTTTTTTAATTTTAATCATTACATTATTTCTAGATATATTTAATAGCATATTAAATGAATTTATTATTGTTAATTTAAGTCTAATAGAATTTCTATTCAAAGATAATACTAAAAGGGCCCGGGTGAAGAAGATGAGTAAGAAAGGTTCCAGGGAGGAGAGAGAACTGGTTAAAATGCTATGGGAAGCAGATTGTGCAGCTATGAGGGCNNTTTCGGATATATTCGGGGCAAACCCATATGTAGGGGCCAAATTTAAGCGGGAGAAATGGCGTTTCGTGAGAATAAATGATCTCGAGAAAACTAAAAAGAATAATTATAGGTTAAATAAAGATTTAGCCTTTCTTAAGGGTATTGAATTAGAAGAGATGATTGGAAAAAGTAAGCAATTTAAATTCTCTGAAAAGTAGCTGAATATTTAATTCTCAGATGATTTTTAATCCTACAATATANNTTATTATCCAAAAAAAATTTTATTAATTTAATAATTAAACTGATTTATCTTTAACATCAATTTTAACTTCTAATTCCTTTTTATACGCTACAACTGCAGCGTAAGTAACTCCTAGAATGAGCGGCCCTATTATAAAACCCACTATTCCAAACATCAACGGCCCAGATATGAATCCCAGCATAAATATTAACGGATGAATATCAGAATACTTTCCCGCCAAATAAGGCCTTATATAGAAATCAAAAATATTCAGAACTATTGCCAATATTAACACCGCTACCGCCCTTAAGTAATTACCTGTTGAAAAGTCATAAATAGAAAGAGCCAATGGAATCGGCCAATGTCCTATANNTATAAGCTGGAAAAATCCGGTTAATACTCCTAAAAATAATGCATAAGGGTATCCTAATAAATAAAATCCAACACCTGCCAGTATCCCAGTTAATATGGCTGTAAGGAAATGTCCAATAAATATACTCTTTAAAACTCTGTCTATTTCCTTAAAAAGTGTATTAAAATAATGTTTTCTTTTATAAGGTATCAGATAGTCTACATACTCCCATAATTTATCACCATCTCTTACAAAATAGAAAGTAGAAGCAAAAAATATGAATAGTTGAAGCAAAGCCATAGGAACGGATTCTAGGATTGTCACAAAATAACTTAAAATTCCTCGAAGAATAACAGTTACTTCACCATTTATAGCATCTATAGCTGAGTTTAAATCGGGATAAAAGCTAGCTGGTATATAATGCTTAACAAAAGTATAATTCTGGACGTTTGAACTGTTTAAATTTGTTAAATTTAAACTTTTAGCAAAACCAATAATGGATGGTACAGTTTGTATGAAACCATTTACTACAATTACCAAAAGAATTATAAGAGGAATTATCACTAGTATCATAGCAACAATTACTGCTATTGACTTAAATTTTAAAAATGACTCCATCCGACTAGATATAGGTCTTATCACATAAGCAAATATGGCACCTAACAGAATCATGCTGATTAAAGGTGTTAAAGCCAATAATGATAGTAATAGAAGAACTATCACAATGAAAAACGCTGAAGTTAAAGTATCTTTTATATAACTCATATTTATCACTTATAAAAAAAGTTGAAAATAATTTATGAAAAAAAATTTACTTCTATTTTTTTGTTTAATGTCGTTTACTATTAATAAGTATAATATGGATTTTTAAATGAATATATGAAGATTTAAATTAGAGAATGTTTAACTCCAGCAGCATCCCGCCTGTATTTTCCGAATTCCGTTATTAATCTTAACTCATCCCTCCAAAACACTGGCCCCTCGACACATATCCTCCAACCCACATCATCCACACAACATTGACCACATAAGCCTATAGCGCACTTCATGTAGCGTTCCAATGAAAATTGGGCAGGTATCTTAAATTTATCCACTATATCCGCCAGTTTTTTCATCATAACCTCCGGACCACAGCAAACCAACATATCATAACTATCATTTCTTAGGGCTTCTTCTGCGAGTTCTGTTCCAAATCCACAGAAGCCGTAGGTNNAAAAAGTAATTCATCCTGAGTAGTTGCAGCACTTATCACATCCACCTTAAAACCTCTCTTGGAAGCTTCTTCAGCAAAAGCAACTATGGGGGCCATCCCAATTCCTCCCCCAACTGCCAGAATTCTAGAACCTGTAATTTCAAATCCTCTACCATAAGGACCTCTTAACCCTAATTTATCCCCTTCCTCCATTAAATGAACTGCTTCTGTGAATCCACCTACTTTTCTTAGTGATATGCCAATTTCATTTTTTATGGGGTTAATTAATGATATGGACATGGGTTTCTCATCTTGAAAGTTCCACAGCATCATAAAATGTCCGGGCACCTCATCTTTCACCTTCCAATCGAAAATGAAAGTTTTAACCGTGTCTGTCTCTTTTATTATTTCTTTTATTTCAACAATATTAGGAACATGCATGTTAATCTAGCCTAAATTTTTTTTATAGTAAAGCGTTAATTCAATTAGTAGTTATGGGTTTTTCCAACCATTTCCTTCACGCTTTGATAACCTTTTCTAATCATGAATTTCTCGAGCCCCGTAGATATATCTCTAAATACATCTAATCCATCATAATATATTGCAGTTCCTATNNACATCATAAACACATCTTAATGCTACTGGCTTAATAGCAGGCCCTGAAAGTCCGCCAAATTTATTATAAAGTACGGTGTGAGCGGTTTCAATGTCGATGCGCATGCCTGGTCCCAAAGAGTTAATTAAGGTTAAAGCATCACAACCAGCCTTTTGAGAGGCAACAGCTATTTCAACAATATCCGTCACATTAGGAGTTAATTTCACACTTAATGGAGTACTAATCACTTTTTTAACTGCTTTAACTACTTCTGCAGTGAAATCAGGATCCTGACCAATGGAAGCACCACAACCTCCTAATGCATGTGGACAGGATACATTGAGCTCGACCATATCCACAATTCCCTCAATTTTAGTTGCTAATATTCTAAAATCTTCCGGATTTGCCCCATAGATGGATGCCACCACAGGAACTGATCCTTCCAGTTTTTTCAGTTCCACTTTGAATGCTTCAACTCCCGGATTGGACAATCCCACAGCATTTATGAATCCTCCTGTTACTTCAACAGTTGTTGGATTAGGATAACCATTATTAGGCTCTTTACTAAAAGATTTAGTTACCACTGCACCAGCACCATTTCTAGCGGCCCAATTAAGGGATGATGCTGTAGTACCTAACACGCCAGCTGCCAACATGGTAGGATTTCTCATTTTTAATCTGCAGATTTCAGTTTCAAGCACTACAACCACCTCGACTTAAAGAAAATTATAAATCCCTTTGAATATAACAATAAATCTATGAAGTGTTATCTAAGCATGTGTTTTGCCGGTTTCGTTATTCTTAATGAAAATTTTACCCTCTTAGATTATGAACTTTTCCCAAGTAGCAAACTTACTGAAAGACTTACAAAAATACAAAATGATGTTTTAACTGAAGAAGAAAAATCCATACTAAAAAGAATAGTAAAAAATTATGATAAAATAGTAATAGAAACCACTATATCCTATTCAAAGTATAAAAATCTTAAANNATCGTTTGAGTGAAGCATTAAAAGCCGAGGATATCCTTCTAATTCAAGCAATAAACACTATTGATGAAATGGATGAAATAACAGGCAAACTTACAGAGAGATTAAGAGAATGGTATTCCATACATTTCCCAGAGCTCGATAAAAT
>PMNN01000189.1 GCA_003161815.1 Methanobacterium sp.
AAATGGCGGGAGCCGTGGGAATTATCTACAAAAAAGATTGGGGAGTGGATCTTCTGGTTGGATTAACGGTACTGATGTTTCCTTTCCAGGTAGTGAGCCTTATCAGACACTTTTCAGTTCACGGGTTTATCTATTTAATAGTGGGGCTCTTGATTGCTCTCTATCTGATTGATTTCAATCCTAAGGGATACGCGAAAAAAATATGGAAATCAAAAATAATATAAAAAAAATGAAGTTATCAGTATTTTATAAAATGCCTTTTTTTTGATGAATGTTGTTATGCAATCTTGTCAGATAATTCATTAAATAATAGATTTTAATATCCTAAATTAGATTTAATTTTTAAAAAAAAAATTTGTATTTTTTATATATCAATCTTATATAATAAAATATCGATATGTATAAATATTGTATTCGATAAAGTAAGGATGCTAAATTAAAATTTAGGAGGAAAATAAGTATGAATAATAAAATGTTAGTTGCATTGATTATTATAGTGATTGCAATTGTCGGTATTGGTATATATGGATATACTGCTTATGCTAATTACTCGCAAAAAGGTACTGTGACCATATATGCCGCAAGTAGCCTTGCTGGACAAATGAATGCCACCGCAACCAAATTCAAATCTGAACATCCTAATGTTAATGTACAGATAAAATATGGTGGAAGCTCAGATTTGATAAACCAGATAACAACACTTAACCAGTCTGTAGATATTATGGCATCAGCCGATTACGGCTTAATAAGCACGCAAATGATGCCTAAATACGCCAGTTATAATCTACAATATGCCCGTAATCAAATGGTACTCGCCTACACGGACAAAAGCAAAAACAGTAGCCAGATCAATGGTGATAACTGGTATCAAATACTTTCACAATCTAATGTGACTATTGGTTTAGCTGACCCGAACTCAGCTCCAGCCGGATACCGTGGAGTAATGATGATACAACTTGCAAACACCTATTACAACAATTCAACCATATTTAATAATTTAATCGGCCAGAACACTGCCATCACATCCACAAATAATAGTACAAATTACGTGATAAGCAGCCCCACCAGCATTAATCCAACTTCCAAGATTGTTGTAAGACCCGCAGTTGGAGATTTAATGCCAGTACTAGAGTCAGGTGCTTGTGATTATGCCTTAGTATACAAAAGTGATGCAGAACAACAGGCAAGTTCAGGAGTTAAATTTGTAACCCTTCCTAACGAATTGCAACTTTCTAACACATCGTATCTATCGACTTATCAAAATTATAAGATAATACAAAACAGCGGCACCAATAAAAGTAAAAATGTAACATTAACTCCTATCGTGTATGGTATCACAGTATTGAACAACGCTCCAGATAAACAACTTGCAAACGAGTTTTTACAACTACTGTTAAG
This sequence comes from Methanobacterium sp., assembly GCA_003161815.1. Taxonomy (GTDB): domain Archaea; phylum Methanobacteriota; class Methanobacteria; order Methanobacteriales; family Methanobacteriaceae; genus Methanobacterium_A. The sequence continues at coordinate 1,399 of PMNN01000189.1, forward strand.
TCCTACAGGTGTAAATATAACTCAAAGTAACTTCCAGGACCCTATATCACCAGCAATAGCAACCAATGGTTCCACTAACATTCCCAGCATTATANNACAACATAAACCCTAAAATCTTTAAATTAAGGAATTTATTTTCTTTTCCTTATTTTTTACCCTATTTTTATTATCCAAAAATCTGTTTAATTTAAATTCAAATAAAACAGAAGAAAAATTAACAAATTTATTCATCACTCATAGAAATCTTAGGGGTACCAAGTTGAGAAGAATTAATTATACTACCATCTTTTTTGCGTTCATGGGTTCTTTCCTGGTTTTATTCATATTAATCCCCATAGTTAACCTGATGATATCTTCAGATGCTAACACCATAATTTCAAATCTCCTCGACCCTAATGTACTAAGCGCGATATGGGTAAGTGTATACGCTGCTCTTACCGCAACAGTTATAGCCCTTATATTTGGAGTGCCACTGGCATTTATTTTGGCAAGACATGATTTCCAGGGAAAAGGATTCATAGAATCAATAATTGATGTTCCCATTGTAATTCCACACACCGTAAGTGGTATCGCTCTTTTACTGGTTTTCACATCAAGCGGCGTACTAGGGGCACCATTAGGTAAATTAGGCCTCACATTTACAAACGCACTGCCAGGAGTTATTATAGCCATGCTCTTTGTAAGTTCTTCATTTGTAGTGAACTCAGCCCGGGAAGGCTTTGAAAGTGTCGACCCGCGATTGGAAAATGTAGCGAGAACTTTAGGTTCCAGCCCTCTTAAAACTTTTTNNACTTTTTTCGTTATAAGTTTACCTTTATCTCTGCGTAGTATAGTTGTAGGATCTATAATGTGCTGGGCTAGAGCTATAAGCGAATTTGGATCAATAATTATTTTAGCTTATTATCCACTGGCAGCATCAACTCTAATTTACCAGAGATTCGTGGACTTTGGTTTATCAGAATCAACACCCGTAGCTATTATTCTTATATCTTTATGTTTAGCACTTTTCATAGTAGTCAGAGTACTTATAAAAGGATGGAAGACTTATGATAAGAATTGAAGATCTTTCCAAGGACTGGAAAGAATTTAAATTAAAGCACATCAACCTAGAAGTGGAAGATGNNAAGTTACATTACTTCCACCAGAAGATAGGGGAGTGGGTTTCGTTTATCAAGATTATATGCTATTCCCCCATAAAACAGTCTGGGAAAACATTGCCTTCGGATTACAAATAAGGAGAATTAATAAAAATGAGATACAAGAGAAGATAGATGAGATGATGGAGGTCTTCAACATATCACACTTAGCATATCGGCTGCCAAGAACTTTAAGTGGGGGTGAACAGCAAAGAACAGCTTTAGCTCGGGCTCTTATTATTAATCCTAAAGTCATGCTTATGGATGAACCATTAGGTGCTTTGGATAGGAAGATCAGAGAGTCATTAATAAAAGAATTGAAAAATGTGCATCAGAAATTTGATACGACCATTATACACGTAACTCATAATTTTGATGAAGCAATAGCCCTTGCTGATCGAATCGCTATAATGAATAATGGTCAGATATCCCAGGTGGGCGATTCCACTGAAATCTTCAGGCATCCTAAGGATAAATTTGTTGCAGATTTTGTAGGTGTAGAAAATATATTTGCAGGTTTTGCACGGGAAGGTGATGGGAAACCTACCGTGATTGACACAGGGAATATATCGATATATTCCGTCGAAAAGAGGGAAGGCGATGTTCACGTTACAGTGAGGCCTGAAGACATTACTTTATCATTGGCAAAAGTTACCACAAGCGCTAGAAATGTATTTGAAGGTCAAATTAAAGAAATAATTGATCAGGGAGCTTTAATCAAATTAACTATAGATGTTGGTGAACCTTTAGTAGTTTTTTTAACTCGTCAGTCTTTCCTGGACATGGAATTAAACATAGGTAAGGTAATCTGGACTTATTTCAAGGCTACTGCTGTACACCTGTTCTAAACGAAAAATAGATTATAATACTATTTTGAATTAAAAAAAAAGATAATTTAGAAAATTCTATAAAATTGATATTATTATTAAAAAATATTTTATTCTATATCCTGTTCGCATTTTTCTATAACGATAGTAGTAGGATATTCTTCACCTGCTGGGATGTGTTTTATTTCAATTAAATCGTCCTTTATTTCTTCCATGTCAACTTCTACGCTTTGACCTAGATTTTCTCCTTCTATTTGTACTATGACTCTGCAGCTTTTCCTATCTTCTTCACAGTCATATTCTTGTATATTTATAACTTCTCCTGGAGTGAAAACTCGATGGTAAGATAATTCCAGATTATCATAAATTTTCACATTTTTCCGTATATAATCTATGGCCTCATCACAATCCATTGTTAACATTTTGTCCATAATATCAAACCTTCAGTAAAATAAAATATTTCATTAAAAAACAGTTCTTTAAGTTATTAATAGATTTATGATGTTTATTATATTTAAATTTATTATTAAAAATAAAAATCCATTTTTTAAAAAAGCCTTCATGTTCAGTAAATTCTTTTTTATGCATCTACTATTATTAGAATAGACTTATCATCTTTTATATGTCTTATTTCTAGGATATCATTTTTTATCCGTACCAGATCTATCTGTACTGTGTCGTTAACTAATTCACCATTCATTTGAATTAAAAGCTTTAAACTTTCTTCATCATCAGCATCTATATCTAATACTTCTCCGGGAACAAATATTCTGTTAAAGGATATCTCCAAGGTGTCGTAATTTTCCACGTTATTTTTGATATAATCTAGTGCTTCATCGCTTTTAAGATTTATCTCTTTTTCCATGTATATCAGCAGCTTTTAATTGAATCTTTAGTATATTAATTAAAATTTATTAATTTATTTAGTTTATCTAGCAGTCATCCTTAAAAAAAATAGAAAATCTTTAAAGTTCAACCTTAGAGTAAACTTCTGTTTTTCTCTGCGCTGAGCAATAAAGTTCCTTTTCCGTTAACACCGATGTCTCCATTGTATTTGATGTACCTACCGGTTAACTGTCTTCCATCAACTTCTGGATCAGCTACAATTCCTTCAGATTCAAAACCTTCGAGGAGTCTGCCGAGTTTTCCGTTGATTACTATGACACCGTTTTTCATCTGACCACCAGGCCANNCCCGCCAGTATGTCACAGTTTCCTTTAACGTAGATTTCACCACCGGACATGGCATCAGCCAGTTGCTTACCGGCATTTCCATGGATATTTATGACTCCTCCACTCATACCTCTCCATTCACCAATGTAAGATGTTCCAGCGTACTCTTTAACATTTCCTTTTATGGTTATTTCTCCGCCTTTCATTTCTCTGCCTACGTAGCTTTCAGCGTTACCATTTATAGTTAAAGAACCTCCGGTCATTTCTGCCCCGGCTTGAAGGTCAGCGTCTCCGTTGACAATTATTTCTCCGGCACTCATTTTACATCCAATATATTTTACTCTGCCCGCGTTTCCATCTATAACCATTTTAACATCTTCGGGTCCTTGAGCAGACCCTTTTACCTCTATGTCAAAATAATCGTTGAGTGGAAATCGGGTGTTTCCAATTGGCACCATATACTTTTCGAATTCTGCTTCATCCCAGTTGTATATTTCATCTGGAATAAGTTCATCAAATTCCAGAGCAATGCTGGAAAACTTTTTTGGAGTTAANNATCTTGTATTCACATGATGGTTCAGCGTAGTGATCGTGCACTTTGTAGTTCTCGAATTTGACTGTGTAGTATTTATTGAACATTGGCATGATCTGCTCGAGTACTCTTTTCTCTTCTTCTTCCATACCCTGTACATTAGTCCAAACATGTTTACTGGATACTACTTTAACGATTTCACCGTCTTTCACCAATACTTCACCATCTTTGATTGTGTATAAAGCATTTCCAAATGCTTTTTCCACTGCTGCAGCATTTATTGATGGGTCGAAATTGTTTGGTTCTAGATCATATACTGCAATATCTGCCAGTGCTCCTGCGCCTAGGTGGCCTCTATCTTTAAATCCGTAGATTTTAGATGGTCCAGCTCTAGTGATGGTAGCGATGTCGTAGAAATCATATTCTCTGTCAAGAGTTGCTAAAGCTGATTTTCTCGCTGCCCAGCCGTGAACTTCCTTGTTATCCATCATTTCCATTCTTCTCTGGTTACTCATTAACCAGGAGATGACTCTTGGATATCTGATGAATGGACCGGCGTTGGGACTGTCAGTGGTCAAAGCGACTTGCCATGTGTTTTTAATGGTGAGAGCTAATTCTAGTCCAATAGCCCATTGGAGGGAGTGAACAGGGTTTTTTCCAGAGTATATGAATGGTACAAGTCCAGATGCTGTTTCCAGTTCAATGTCCTTGTTAGCCCATTTCAAACCGGTGAGCTCAAAGAGATCGTACTCCATGGGTCCATCAGCAGTCATAGTGGTGGTTTCATCAAGAGTGACCTGTCCCATGTCCATGGTTACATGATCATGTTTGTTAATGTAGTCTGCTACTGGTTCTGCACCGGATGTAACATCTCTCCAACTAGTACCATCATAGCAGTGGAATTGTGCGTGTGTTAAGTGGATGGTCTGGTTTCTGTATTCACTGTTCTTTTTAATGTCTTTCATGCAATCTATGGTTTTTATGGTGGTTGGGAAGTTTCCTGGATGTCCTAAGTCGTTGGGGTGTACGTGTATGGAGTGTGGTAGTCCCAACATCTCATTTGCCTCAGCTAATCCTCTGATTACTTCTCTAGCTGTCACATCCCAATATGGTGCTGGGTCGTCTATTCCATGTACATTCATACCCCAGCCCCATGCTTCACTTCCACAGGGATTAACAAGTTTTACACCGTATCCTTTAGTTATCTTTAACCATGCGGAGACAAATGCAGCTAAATCTTCTATATTACCTTCTTTAACGAATTGCATTACAAACCAGTTGTTTCCAAATAGTGGTAATGGTGGAATGTCGATGTTAGGGATGGCAATTATCTCTTCATGAGTGTGTTTTGCTTCTAGTGGAGGTACTGCGGCTTCCACTACAGTTCCGTAACCCATTCTGGAGTACCTGTATCCTGTGGCAGGGCAACTTGGTATGGAAAATCCTGTTTCTGCTCTGGTTATATCTGTTTTTGGTTTTACTCCTCTTCTTTCATCTTCAGGTCTGTATAATCTTCCGACGCAAAGTTTTGGACCGGCAAGGTGACAATGTACATCTACTCCAGCAGCCATCACTAACTTGTCAGTGACGTCCAGTACTTTAGCACTGTCTGATACATTGTCAACTATTTTCCCATCCTTGAACATTACGTCCTTTTTTTCTCCGTTTACTTCATTGATAGGATCGTATACAATACCATTTTTTAATATGTATTCCATGATATCACCTATTTACTAGCTTCCTTTATCTTTTTAACCCTGTTAAGTAATTCGGTTACGATCCATTCATCCTCTCTACAGGTTTCAGGTGGATCTATAGCTTTTTTCATGTGAAGTGGAACTGAATCCATTCGATAGCTGGTTCCTTCGGTTTCTACACCAACAAAAGTTCCAGGTAATACAATATCCGCCAGTTCCGTTGTGGGTCCCCAATGTATATCAATTTGGATTACAGGTATGTCGACTAGGTGCATATTAGCTCCGCTTGGGAAGTGTGCACCAGGGTCTGCTGCAATTACCAGGAATACATCAGCTTCTTTCCGGTTTAGCAGGTCAATAGTGGTTGTTTCACCTATCATATAACGAGGGTATCCTCTACAGAAATCAACACCGTAGGGGAATCCCATTTCATAAGACATGAAAATGTTAAAACCGTTAACGTTGAAGTGACCTCTCATTGGTAGAAGCACCCATTTACTGTATTTATTAAGATCCTGGATAAGTTGAATGGCTATATCAATGTTTCTTTGTTTGGATAACGTGTGAGTTAAGCCAAGTCCGAAGAAAAGAGCTCCAAACTGAGTGTTCTTCATTTTCTCGGTTAATTCATAAATATCTTCTATAGGAATACCAGCTATAACATCTTTTGTAAGTTTTTTACCCTTTAAAACAGCTCTTATTGCATTTACAAATTCATAATCGCCGTTTTCTTCGAATGGTATCCATATATCTGAGAGTTTAGCAGTGTCACTGTATTTAGGATCCCAAGTGACTAAGGTTCTATCATATCTTCCCCTTTTCCTGAACCAACCTTTAGGGTAAGTAGTATAACGAGATAAATGTCGCGGGTGAGCGTTCATCGGGTTACTACCAGTGTAAACCACCATATCCGCCCTGTTTTTAACTTCACCCAAAGTCATGAGCGGATAACCCACGTTTTGAACTGCCTGGACAGTTGGTCCATGGCAAATAGTGGCTTGGTTATCTATAACTGCTCCCACTAATTCTGTAAGTTCAAGACCAGGTTTCATGGTTTCAATGTTTGTTTCACTCCAACCATAGAATAATGGTCTTATAGAGTTAGCTATGAGTTCGGCTGCAGCATCCAGTGCAGTATCCCACTCCACTTCTACCAATTCACCGTTTTCATCTCTCATCATGGGGACTTTAAGTCTTTGGTCTTCATCTTCCATGATTTTACTAGCGCCAAGTCTGCATGCATGTCTTACTCCGACTACACTATTTTCTTTAACTAAAATATCTAAATCATCACAGTTACTCCCGCAAAATGCGCAGGTACAGTTTTCAACGATTTTATCATAGTCTGTTATTGGTTCTTCGTATGCCACTTAATTCACCCCCTCAGCTTTCTTGGTATATTTTTTGTACACTTCTCTCATTAAATCAGCCATTAATAATACTTCTTTATCTGATTTTTCTACTGTAGCTTCAATTCCCTTATAAGTTGGGTCGCTGCAACAGTATGTTTCGTTACTTACAATTACATTAGCCCATGGACCTTTAGGAATGAATATCATTCCTTCATGTGGAGCATCTCTGGAGTGTGCTGCATATACTACTACTGCACCCCAATCAGATTTTACTAATACACTGTCCCAATTACCTACGCCTAATTTAGCCATGTCTTTAGGATCCATGTATGCTACTCCAGCTACTTTTCGGTACTCGTCTTTTAGGGTAGATCCTCTTTTTTTACAAGCTCCTTGGTAAATATCGGTTCCTGTATTGAGCATTACTGTTAATTTATCAACCTGGGCGACGTTGTGTTCGTCAAATTTTATCACATTTGAAATACTAGGTTTTTCTATATATGTCATGAATATACACCTTCATTCGAGATATATCGCGTCTGTTGGACAGAAAAGTGGGCAGGTTCCACATTTAGCGCATTTATCTACGTTGAATAGTTTGACTAACCCGTTTTCCACCATCATGATTACTTCTTCAGTTTTAGGTCCGTGTCCTCCAGCTGCTTCGGGGCTTATTGCTCCGTTTACGGGGCATGAAACCACACAATTACCGCATCCCAGACATTTATCTTGATCTACTTTCAATTCTACCATAATTGTCCACCTCGAATCTAGGTTTTAAGTGATTCCATCTTTTTATCCCATGATTTAGATTTAGTGGGAGTATGTTTAACTGCTGTACGTTTAACTTCTATAGCTTCTACTGGACATGCTTTTTCACATGCTCCGCAGTATATGCAGTACTTTTCTTCTGCTCTAACATTTTCAGCGCCTTGTTTTCCAAATTCTTCTTTAGGGAATGATAGGACGTTGCATGGGCAGATTTCGAGGCAGGCTCCACAAGCTTCACATTTTTCTTGATCAATTAAAAGTTCACCTTCAAATGCTTTTTCAACATGGGCTGCATCCACAGGGCAGATTTCCTCGCACCATCCACAGTCTACGCAAGTTTCTTCATCTATAAATGAGCTTCCTTTAATTTCAGTGTCTTCTGGATTTAAGTCGTATTCTCCGTATGAACAGCTTCTACAAACAGCTTTTATAGCATCTACTGGACAGGATTTTTTACAAATTAAACAGTAAACACATTTTTCTTTATCCACATTAATATCGGTAGATACGGTGGGTTCTGCGGATGTTGGTTCATGGTGTTCCATTGTGATAGCATCTGCTGGGCACATTTCTTCACAAATACCACAACTGACACAGGTTTCTTTGTCGATTTCGATTTCACCAGTGACGAGTTTGGATCTATCTGGCAATACTCTTGCAATAGTTATGGCGTCACGGGGACAGGCGGTTTCACATGCTTTACAGTAGATACATTCCTCATCGCTGATTTCTGAAGACTTAATTAGTTTTGGATATTCTTCCATTTCTTTTATGGATTTATCGTCTATCTTAAATTCTAAAGCATCTACTGGGCATACTGGACTACACATGCCACAAAGTACACATTTAGCTTCGTCTATTGATATTTTAGACTCTTCAGCGCCTGTTCTTTCTATCGCATTGATGGGGCCTAGTTCTATTGCTTGTACTGGGCAGATTTTTTCACATATGCCACAGCCAACGCAGATTTCATCTTTAAAGGAGAGTTCTCGCTTTTCTTCTGGTGAAGCGCGTTTTACAGTAACTTCTTTAGCTTTGAGTTCTTTGACATTAGCTACCATTTTTTTCCTCCGAAATTTTTATTGAATTAGTGGGACAAACATCCCCACACATAAAACATCCACAGCACCATTCAGCATCAATTTCTGCTTTTAGATCATCTAGTATAATAGCGTTCATCAGACAAGTATCTGCGCAAAGTCCACATCCTATGCATGAATCTTCAACTTTTGCCTGATATTTCTTTTTTGAACAGGTTTTTATAATGATTCTTGTCTTTTCAGCATCATTTAAGAGAGCATAAGTCAAAGTTAAGAAATCTTTTGAACAAAAATTGGTTATGATTTCCGCAACTTCTATGGAGTTCCATGAAAGGTTTCTACCATTCAAGTAATGGGAAACGGTTGATCTATCCATTTCAAGTATTTTTGCAATGTCTTTTTGACTAAATCCGTCTCTTATTAGCTCCACTGCTGTCAGATACTTTAATCCTGAAACTATATGTTTTGGCATTTGGACACCATGTGTGTTGATTACACTTATCCTTATCTTTAATATATATATTTCTAAATAAAACTTAACCATAAAATATATATATTAGTGTGTAGCTATTACACTTTGAAAATTCCTTAATATCCATATTACAACAATATCTAAACTTCATTAATAAAATAAAAAGAATTTATACTCTATTTAAAAAATTAAATAAAAAAATAATTAAATTATCAATTTTCAAGCTTTTCCACCCTTACCGCACACACTTTAAATTCCGGTGTTTTAGATATAGAATCCCCAGCAGAATTAGTAATTATATTAGTAGATGTTTCCGAAAAATGGAATGTCATAAAAACCACACCCTTCGGACAAGCATCAGTCAAATTTAAACGAGAATTAATTCCGCCTCTCCTCGATACAATTCTAACTATATCACCATCTTTAAATCCTAATTTAGAAGCATCAAAAGGATTCATATCAATAAAATCCTCATTATAAAGTTTTTTAAGTCCATCAACAACCCCGGTCATGGTGCTAGTCTGATAATGATAAAGATTTCTTCCCGTTGTAAGTACCAAAGGATACTCCTCATCAGCAAGCTCAGCCGATGGCCTATACTCTAAAGGAACAAATTTTCCCTTACCATTTTCAGTGGCAAATTTTTGAGTATGAAGAATTGGTGTACCATCATCATCTCCATTAATACAAGGCCATTGCAACCCTTCAACATCAATACGCTGATAGGATATCCCTCCAAAAATTGGTGCAACAGACGTTATTTCATCTAAAATTTCACTTGAATCTTTAAATTCAAATCCATTAACTAATGAATATACATTCATCTTTTTTGCAATCTTACAAGTAATCAACCAATCACATTTTGAATTCCCAATCGGTTCTATAACTTTACGTACCCTCTGAACTCTACGCTCAGAATTAGTAAATGTTCCATCCTTTTCAGCAAAACTGCAGCCTGGAAGAACTACATCTGCCATTTGGGCTGTTTCACTCATAAATATGTCTTGAACAACCAGGAAGTCCAGATTTTCGAGGGATTTTTTTATATTTTCAGTATCTGGTTCGCTTGTAACAGGGTTTTCACCAACTATATACATTGCTTTAATATCACCATTTCTGGCAGCATCAAGCATCTCAGGGAACATTAACCCCCTAGAACTGTTAAGATCAACTTTCCATTCATTTTCAAACTTTTGTATAGTTTCTGGATCTTCAACTTTCTGGTAACCAGGGAACACATCTGGAAGACATCCCATATCACATGCCCCCTGAACATTATTTTGACCTCTTATCGGGTTAACCCCAGTTGATGGTTTCCCCATGTTCCCAGTGAGAAGTGCGAGGTTACCAAGAGCAAAAACATTTTCTGTTCCATGTGTGTGCTCTGTAATACCTAAAGAATAGAGTATGGAAGCAGGTTTTGTTGAACCATAAAGTCTTGCTGCATCTCTGATTAATTGCTTATTCACACCTGTTATTGCTTCTGCAGTATCTAGATCATATTCTTTTAGAGATTCTTTAAAGTCATCAAAGTTTTCGCAGCGTTCCTTTATGAAGTTTTCATCTAAGAGTCCCTCATCAACTATGATCTTCATAATTCCCATTAAAAGAGCCACATCAGTACCTGGAATCTGATTTAAAACTATATGTGCATGTTTGCATAGGTCAATATTTCTTGGATCTGCAACTATGAGTTTTGCACCATTTTTAACAGCTTCAACTATTCTTAGACCTATTACAGGG
>PMNN01000152.1:0-162 GCA_003161815.1 Methanobacterium sp.
GGAATAATTGGAGTTATTGTCAAGGAGTGATGAAGACTTTATAATCCTCAGCCTATTCTGTCCGACTGGTAGATGTGTAATTCATAAATTATAAATATTTTCTAATTATATTATTTTTATGGTCCAGAAATCGTCTGTTGATGAGGATCTTAAATCTCGTGT
>PMNN01000152.1:201-9649 GCA_003161815.1 Methanobacterium sp.
AAATAATCATAGTAGACAGTTTAGAAATTTAGAATATGCTGATCAAAAACTTTGGTGGCTTAATATAGTATTTTTATCTTTTATTGTACTTGTACCATTTGTTACATCGATTTGGACTGAATACGGAGACACTACCATTGGAGTTTTATTTTTCCACTTTGATATGNNTACAATTATTACTTACAGAAATTTAGCTATCCCCATTGCCTCGCTTATCGCCATAGTGATCGCGTTTTTCACACCACTATTCAGTAATGTGGCATATTTACTAATCTTACTAATTATTTTTATTACTCCTATTTTTATCAAAAGAAAGAGAGCTAATTAATGAAATTATTAGTTATTGAACTAATATAAAGTGCAATTCTAATAATATTTTAATTTCTCCATTAAAGCCATCCCCGATATTATTCCAACAACTCCTGTTTGATATGGCTTCGGTAACTGTTAAGGGGGTGATAGCGGTTTAAATGATGGCTACAGGAAGATGTCCCAGTCCAAATAGCACTGATGATATGATGATGGCCAGCCAGAAACCGAATGGTGGTTAATTTTCCATCCGATTTTTTTTAATTTCTTAAATTTTTTTTAGTAAAGTTTAAATACAATTTAAATTGTAGAAAATAATAAAGTGGGGATAATAAATAATAAAATATTAAATTCCCTGGTTTACTTATAGTAGAAATATATTTAAACAATAATTAGGTCAATAAAGTTTTATAATTAATAATGTAGAATCTAAAATAGGTTATAAGATGAACAAGAGTCATATCTTTATAATAGTATTTTTAATTTTAATTGTTTTTCTTTGATTGTAGTTGTTAATGCAAGATTAAGCTATCACCTCCAATTGGGAATCAAATTAATAAATCCAATAATATCTCTTCATATATCGCAAACAATACTTATGCAGCTAATGGGGTGACATTTAACTATCCTGCTGATTGGAAACAAATAGAGAATCTTGATAGTCCTAGTAGGTGGGGATATGGTAACCCTATCGTGGCATTTTATAAACCAATTGGCAATGGCAGTGAAAATGAAATTGAACTTATTTTTACATTAAACAAAGAAACGTGGGGTCGCTGGATGAGATGCTCAGCGATTATCGCAGTGATATTGCAGATATTGGGCAAACAGAAGTTTCAGAGCGGAATATCACCGTTAATGGGATGAAAGCAGTGGAACTCATTAAAACGTGGAGTGTGGGTAATCAAAAATACCAAGCCCTAACCGTACACATCGAAGCTGTACCCGGATCCCAGTATTATAGGATTGGATGTGTAACCAGAAAGGAGGATTACAACACCACCCTTCCTAAATTTGAATTAGTAGTTAACAGCTTTAAATTACAATAATTTAATAATGATGTAATTTTACACCTCCGACTTTGGAGTTTATAATTTTACTTTTTTTCTAGAATAAACTCATTATATATTTTACATGAACCGTGTCTGTAAGTAAAGTGGCTTATGTCAGTATCAGTGATAGGCCTAGAATAAGCATTATAGTTAGAAGTAAAGGCCCGTAGATTTTCTCAAGAGTCTTTGGGTCAATTTTTGTAAGTAATTTAGGCCCTATAAATGCGCCTACAACCGCTCCTCCGGCTAGAAGAATTATTAAAGTCAGATTCAATCTTCCTAACAGATAATAACCTCCTATCCCGGCGGCTGAGTTGAAGATTAATACGAATACGGATGTACCGATAACCATCACGGCGGGTAGGCCTAAACTGTAAAGTCCTGCAATAACGGGTGGTGTTCCACTTATTCCGAAAACTCCGGCCATTAGTCCGGATGCAACTCCAAAAAAGGATGCTATAATTCTTTTAGATCCTGTGAGTGTTATGGTTTTTTCTTTATCATCATTTTGTTCTTCTTTCTCTTTTCGACGTCTTTGTAATACACTTCTCATCATTGGAATTATCATTATCAACGTAAAGGCACCTAGAATCTTTTCTAATAGGTTTGGGGGAATTAAATTGGCAAAATAAGCCCCTATTAATGTGCCTATTATTCCTCCGATTCCTAAAATAACGCCTGTGCGGATATCTACATTACCCTCACGATAGTGACTGAAGGCACCGACAGCCGTGGTGGGTAACACTGATGCTAGTGATGTAGCGACAGCCACTTGGGGGGTTACACCAAAAAGAATTATCAATCCGGGTACATACAGTCCACCCCCACCTCCACCTAAAGTGGATACTAAGAGGCCTGTTAGGAATCCGAATAAGGGAAGAAAAATTAGGTTAATATCAAACAATTCAATTACCCACTTAGCTCTTTAATTTTTTTATTGGGTTTATCGTTGAACAAGCCTCCGTGGTAGGTTATCACATTCTCGATTTCATATTCGGTGAACTTTTTAAGTGAATTTAATGCTATTTTCGCGTCTTCTTCATTCATTGTTTGTTTATTCGGTCCAGTAAGTTGTCCTTCAATGATGTTCATTGCGTCTCCTGCGATGAGAGTTTTAGTTTTTTCATGGTAGAGGCATATGTGTCCGGGTGTATGGCCTGGAGTGTGAATTACTATGATTCCTCCACAATAAGGCAGCTTTTCACCATCTGTTAGAGTCGTGTTAACTTTTACAGGAACGTTTTTAAACATTTCTAAAATTTTTATCTGCTCTTCTTTGGGTAAAGCGTTTATACGATTCATGAAGTTTGAATTTAATCTTACTAGCTTTTTTTCACCTTGGATGTATGGTTTATCCTCTTCATGTGCAAGGACTTTAACTTCGGGTAATTCATCAAGTATACATTTAATGCCTCCAATATGGTCAATGTCTTGATGTGTGACTATAATTTTATCGAGTCTTTCGAAAGGCACACTGGCTTCTTCCATTGCCTTTTTTATTCCAGGTAAACTGTTTGTTGCTCCTGCATCAATTAGGATAACTGTATTATCATCATATATGAGAGTGGGGTAAATTGTTCTCTCCATTCCCATGATATTCATTGGTATTTCCAGCATNNTTTTTTATGAAATTACGCCCTTCACTTGTCAGTGCTATTCGGATTATCCTGCGGTCTTTTTCATCTTGCATTCGATCTATGAATCCTGCTTTAACCAGTTTATCTATTCTGGGAGTCATTTGAGACTTTGATACTTTTAATTTCTTTCCGAGTATTGATATTGATGGATTATTATATTGTTCAATCAGTATTAACCAAAAAATGTTTTTAAAAATTCTCTTTCATCTAGAAGAATTAATTCTCTATTGAAAAGTCTGATATAGATTAATGCATCTTCCATAATCGCTTCTATTAGTTTATCCTTCTTTTTCTCCATAATATTATCCCACTCAAATTTTTTTTTGAAAATAATCTTTGTAAATATAATAGTTCACTTTTATAAACTATATAGTAAAATGAACTATTTGATATTTAAAACTTTTGATCTTTTTGATTCTGTTAAGTTAAGTATGATATTTTAAAAATTAATCCAAAGTCCTTCAAATTTACGATTCATTTTTCTTTTTATTATCTTCATCATTATTGCTTTTGATCTTTCGTAAAATTAGCGATGATAATATGAGTAATAAACCAATTAAGAGTAAGCTAACTTCAATTGAAATAGATAAAAGATTTGATTCTGGTATTACAAAAACTATTCCAAATTCAATTGAAGCCATAATAATAAACAATTCTACATAATCTCTATATGGTATTATATAGTCTTGCGTGGATAAGGTGAGTGTAATTGTAGAAAATGCTACTAAAATTAACCCATAAGAAATATCAAAATTTTCAATAAAAGATGGATATAATAATTTAACAATAGGTATTAAGAACAATATAAATCCAAAAATGGGAATCGTAAAAAATTTATCATCGATGACCATTTCATAAAGAACTACCAAACTTGTATTATAATTGCTTGATGGTTTTGATGCAATTTTAAATTCTTCTTTTATTTCCTTATAATCTTCATTCTTAAATTTAAAATGATATTTACGTTTACCATGAGTTTGGATAGCAATGGGTCCTAAAGATTTATAACGATTAAAACCTAATAATTCTTTTTCTTTCATTTTAAAAAGGAATATTTTAACAGTTTTGCCTTCCCTGTCTAGTTTCATTCCTAAAGGAGGAGTAATATAAAATTCTGGTCTTGTAGGTCCAATTAATTCAATTGCTCCTTCATAATGGCCTTTCCAGTTCTCATTAATTTCAAAATCAGAATTTACAAATTCAACTTGTAATTGAACATGTTTAATTTTAGGGTTTCCAGAACTGAACCATTGGTTTAAAGGACCTATATTCACTTCAATTCTATCTTCGTACTCAACAAATGGTAATTCTTTTTTGATAGTTGTTCCAAAAACTTTTAATCCGATTATATTGTAAGAACTTAGTGGTAACGGAATAAATTGCTCATTTGAACAAATATCAAGAGTTTGTTTAATAAATCTACCCTTGGATACTTTCTTTAGATCTTCAACATCCCACAAAACTCGTCGAGTCCTAATCAAATAAAAACCCAATAATACATTGGAAAAAGAGTATTTAAAAATTATTATTCTTTATTTTGATTATCCTGATATTCTTTTATCATTTGTCTAATCTCATTAGGGTTTGCATTATGAACTAAATCTATTCCATTAATTCTCCAAGATTTTTCTAAAAAGCTCATTTTTACCCTCCTATGAATACCAACATCTAAACTATTATATGATAATGTTCAGTATATAAATTNNATTTAATCTTTTATTTTTCTAGATCGTCGAATCGTGTTAATCCAGCGGATTCGTCCAACATGATTCTTACTTTATCTTCATATTCAGTTTGAGTTATAATTCCTTTTTCAACTAATAAGTCCACTAATGATGTTAGCATGTCTTCTAATACTTCTATATCTTTTGAAACCATTTATTACACCTTCTTTAATATTATGTTTTTTCCATCTATTTCTAGTTCAAATTCATCTTTGTGTTTATACCCTTGAAGCTCAACGATTTTCTTAGGTATGGATAGTTTGTATTGTTTTCCTTCTTTGTCCGCATATAATTTTACTTTGACTACCATGTTTATACTTTTAGGGTGTTAATCGTATTTATAAGNNCTAGAAATTAACCCTAATATTAGACCTAAACCTTTATATACTCCAAAAACAATATATTAACTAGGGGAAATGTAAAATGAACTGTAAAAATTGTGGATCAACCAAAATAGTCAAAAATGGTAAACGAAACGACCAACAACTATATAAATGTAAAGATTGTGGTAAACAGTTCTTAGATAACGATAATTTTGATAGAATGCGAACACAAAAACACATCATTGGATTTGCTATGGATTTATATTTTGATGGTATGAGTGTACGTAAAATCCAAAGACAAATCAGTTACCTCTTCAAAGTAAAAGTATCACAAGTAACAGTCCACAACTGGATAACCAAATACTCCATACTAGTAAAACAATATGTGGACACCCTAAAAGCTGATTTAGGCGATACATGGCATGTAGATGAAACTGTAATCAAAGTTAAAGGTGAACAAAAATGGTTCTGGGAAATTATAGATGAAAAAACTAGATTCATGGTAGCTGAACATCTCTCAAAATCCCGAAAAACGGAAGATAGTAAAATACTATTCAAAGATTCACGTAATAGAGCAATCAAAAAACCTAAAACTATTTTAAGTGATGGTTGCTTTGCATATCGCAAAGGATTTAATCTATTCTTTGGTGACCGTGGTNNTGGTTGAAAGACTACATGGAACTCTTAAAGACATGTTAAGAGCTAGAAGGGGAATGGTAGGTGAAGCTAAAACTGAAGCTATGCTAGATGGCTGGTTTGTTTATTACAACTTCCTTAGACCTCATAGTTCTTTAGGTGGTAAAACACCCGCTGAAGTCGCCGGAATACATTTAAACCTAGAAAATAGGTGGGAAAGTCTTATAGATTTAGCTACAAAGTGGAAAGTGGAGAAAAAATTAATTAATTAAAGTATTTTTTCTTTTGGTGGCTCTATTTCATCCAATGTTTTATCAAGAAGATGATTCCATCTTTTTAATACTAGTAGAAAAGTTAAACCTATAATCCCCAGAAGGAATAAAATTATAAATATCAAAATACTTGAATACCATTGATTTTCCCATAAATGCATTGAATTAATTATTAAGAAAAAAATTGCTATTACAGAAATAATCATCATGAATGATACATTAGATTTAAATTGTTTTATTATCTTATGGGTTCTTTTATCTGCTAATCTTCTTCTATTAACACTATAAATTGCCACCAATAAACTAAACATTATTGGAGTAAAAATTGTTAATGATAATAAAATGGATTCATTCGTAGAGGGATCTAATGTCCCTTTGCAAAAGAATACTAAGATTATTGATACAATAAGGGGAATTCCAAAGAAAGTAAATATATCTTTACCTTTTTTATCAGTTCTATAATTGTATAGTGTGCTATAATGCTCTATAACAATTTGACTAACGTCAACTTTAGATGATATAACTTTAGATAAAAGATTTTTAAGAAATTTAATCATTTTCATTATCACCTTCAGCTTGCCATATTTTTTCAAAATTAATTTTAACATGTTCCCGAGCAATATTATCTATACTTCCCAATTTAGGATTCCCTTTAATCAGATCACTATCTTTCAGTTCATCGGTTACATCAAGATAAGGAATTAAAGTATCTGGATTAGTAATGGTAAATGATTTTATTTTACCTTTATATTTTGAATCAACTCTCATTACTTCATATTCAATGCCACCAAAGCTTAATAAATTATCCTTATTTCTTTCCAAAAACTTTTTTGGAGTGGTTGGTTGTTTATCGTCAACTTTAATTGTAGTTTCAACCTTTCCACTAACGAATTTTGTCTCATCAACATAATCCTCAGGAACTTTAGCTAAATAATATTTTAAGTTCAAAAGTTCCCCTTTTTCATAAAACCATTCTTTAAGTTCTTTAGGAACTGCCCTATGTAAGGTTATTTTATATTGGGCATATTCAGTATAATTTACTAAACCTCTAAGAATGGCATCTTGAAAAATATTTCTTATTCCTATATTCCCTTTCCTTTCAAGAATCAAACAACCTATTTGATGTTTTTTTGGAACTACCAAAAGGAAGTAATAGGGTTCAAATACTCCATCATCTTCTCCAATANNTTGTTCATTTCCAAAGTGACCATGTTCAACTTGTCCGTAAATTGTTCGATTTTTAATTTCAAATTTTTCTAAATAAATTCTTTTACCACTGTCACTTTTTTCTGATTTATCTTTTAAAAGTTCTCCGGAATCTACTAAATCTTTAATGATCTGTTTTAAAATATTAAATAAATCATAATGTTCATTTTGACTATTGGGTTGTGGTATTTTATCAAATTCAAAATATTTNNTAATATGAGCAATGAAAAAGCCGTTGGAATATTGGAAACCTATTTTAAAGAAATCTATGAATCTTTAGGTAAAGAATGGACAGAAGAAAATAAAGCAGATATGCAAAAAGTAGTAATATATCTTAATACAAACCTACCGCAAACGGCTACGGTTCTTGAAGTCCTTGATAATGGTAAGGTAAGGGTAAAATTAGAAGATGGGAGTATTAAAATTATAGATAAATTATAGAGGAATAAATACCAATCTATCATCTATGAGTACTACGTAACCTTCATCTCCAACCTGTATCGTTGTTTTTTTGCCTTTTTTTATTTCATTTTTTACATTTTCCATAATATCAACTCCTTTTTTTTATTAAATTTTATTAATTATGAGAATAAATTATGAATTGGTGATTTAATGTATTGTACTAAATGCGGGACAGAAAATATTGAAAGTGCAAAATTCTGTCAACAATGTGGTGCAAAGCTTGAACACAATCCACAGCAACCAAAACACGGTTTATTAACGTCTGTTAAAGGCCGTATGTCAACATTAGAATTATATGACTATATGATAAGANNCGATTACCTATTAGAAGATTTAATCTCAGTGGAGATCAAGCCCCCACATGGCATGTTACAGCGGGTTTATCGGTTCAAACTCCATATCCGAGGATTAAATACCAATCCATCTGGTGGTATAGTAACTTTTGGTGGTGGTGGTGTTAATTTGGGGGCATATGGAGGAGGCAGGAAACCAGTGACTTATATCTTTTTTAATGATGAACAATTACCAAAGTTCCAAAGATTTCAAATTACTATTGAAAGCAGATTAAGGAAAATACATAGAAGTTAGATTCCAACAATCAACTCCCATTTTTATTATTTTAATAAAAATAGTTCGTATAAGTATTAACCATCATACTTAACTTAACAGAATCTGATCAAAATGTGATCAAATAATATCAAAAAAAATTAATAGAAATAATAAGATAAAAAAAACCATTTTCATAAAAATTAGAAATTCATTGGTTATAATTTTTATTGTTTCCTGATCCTTCTTACAATTTTAGCTATTATTGAACCAATTGCACCGCCTACCGCTCCTACAGCTACCGATACTACGATGGAATTCAAAGTGTTAAATCCTAAATAAGTATTCAGCAATGCTGATAAGGGACTGTAAATTAATCCTATTATAGCTAATATTATGGCTCCTATCACTCCGATTAATGCTCCGTTAATCAGTCCATCGCTGAAAATACTTCTATTCACTTGATAACCTATGATTAAACTGGCGACTAGAATTCCAATTAATGAACTCCATAAACCGGTGATCACTCCAATTATACTGAAAATGATTGCCAAAACAAAACCTGTAACTACCGCTCTCAAACTAACCATAATTTAACTCCTCCTTTAGAGTATTATTGCATTTCCTGACTAAAAAAAGTAAATGAATCTGGTACCAGTAGTAGAAGGTGTTTTTAATATTTACATGAAAACTTAGTAAGTTGACCTAAATTATCTTGTGGTTCTTCACCTGGCGCTGTGTGGATATAATACGTTTCATTCCGTTGGAATGTTTTCACTTTAGCGCCTACTTTCCATTCACCCTTTACTTTGATCAATGTATAAATATCATTTCCATTCTTTATACATTCTATAACATCATTTTTAGTCCATATTTCAGGTTTAGACGCGTTTTTAAATATTTTAACCTTTTCAATATGTTTTTCCCCATGACAAACTTCTGTAATCCAGTATTTCATATTCTCTAATCTCCTTACAAATCTATATATGAATTTATTTCTGAAGATAAAGAAAAAAAAATTTTTTTTTTATTATAATTTACTATGAACATCAAATAATTAATTAATTTTTATTCAAACGCATTATAACAACCATAAAAACAAAGTTAAAAATGTTGGAATATGATGAAGATACTTAAATGGGAAATATGATTGGTTGGAAAGCTAAAAAGAGAAGCAGAAATCCCTCACAGACTTTTAGATTAAAACTATGGATGATTAGTGAAAGAAGTTTTAAAAATAATAATTTTTATAAATAAAAAGTGATGAAAAGAATCACTAAA
>PMNN01000103.1 GCA_003161815.1 Methanobacterium sp.
TGTGTAGCTGCTGCAGGTGGCATTGGAACTGGAACTGTTTCATGTTTAACTAATATGGAAAGAATATTTTTCCACCTGAACAAGATAGACTATTCAAATCTTAAAAAATTTGATTATATTGGTGTTACTCAGAGAAATAAAGAATATATGATCAATGCAATAGAAGCAAGTGCTTTAAAAATAGCTAAAGGTGAATGAATTACCCAAAAAAAAGCATTTGTTTATAAAAAAATAATATCTTAAAATATGAGATTCTTGTTATAAATTAAGGCTAATCTTACGAAAATATGTGAGATTTTTCCATTCTTTTTAGAGTTGTTATCCATTACTCAATCCTTCGATCAATAAGTTTCTTATCCGGACTTGAAAATCTCCAGGTTATTTTTCATATTTTCAAAATTTCCTCAATCCTATACTGGATGGGCAGATATAAAGTTTGTTGGTAAAGTTAAAACCACAGATATAACACGGGAATATGGGAAAAAATTGATGATAACTAACAAAGAATTCAAAGAATATTCTAAAGGAAGATCTGAAATGAGTATTATTGAATTTGATAACTTTGAAAAATTCAAAACTCCGATTAACCTAAAAATTTCCTGACTGTAGCGGGTAAATACATCTATAAAAATGAACTTGAAATGATAAAAAATAATATAACTTAGTTTAACTTGTTATATTATTTTACATCAAATTATTATATTGATTTATTATCAAATTATCTTATATTAACTTCTTTTAAATCATAATTAATTATTTTTATCCGAATGAACGTCTGATTCCTTCAAACATATCCTTAATTGATTGAATAATTGGATGCTTCACGTCAGGGATGGTGTTCATCTTCTCTAATCTATCCACTCGGAAGTATATGGGTGGATGAGTATCGAAACTAATCCATTGAGGTAATTTAATGGATGATGTTCTCTCTAGTTGCAGTCGAGTGTAACCAATTTTACGTAGGGATTCTGCAAGTACCTTTGGTTGACCTATCTTCATTGCGGAGACCAGATCTGCTCGTGTTTCAAAGAATTTAGCAATAAAGAAAATAACCGCGAAAACAGCTACCAGATAAATTAGAGTAAATAAACCATTAATTGATATTAAGATGGGCAGTATTACAATTAAGTAAAAAATATATTGAGCCATGATTAAGGAGAAGAGTAGAATAGGATCCCTTCCCTGTAAATGACCCATTTCATGCCCCAATACACTTAAGATTTCATCATCCTCTAACTGCACCAATAAACCAGTGGTTATTAATACTAAACCCCTACGGGGACTAGGACCCGTAGCTGCTGCATTTGGCACCATCGTATTAGATATAACTATTTTAGGNNGGTTTCTTTACCAAATTTCTTCTGAAAATCTTTATATTCCTCTATGGGTAACTGGTATTCTACTATATGAACTAATGGATTTTCCGGGGTGATTCTCCACTTGTTAGTAAGGAGGAATAGTCTATCTGAAAGTAGTACTGTTGAAAGTTGAATTACGATTATACCTATTATAGCATAGAATAATCCGAATAATAAGAAGATCAGTATATAAAATGCGAAGAGTATTATGTAAATTAAAATTANNTTATCCTCAAACAACTGCACTAAGAAGAGTAAATCCTCCTTCAAATCCTCCATGAATTTAGATGGAACATTATTATCCGATGATAAAGTCAACTTCAATGGATTAGAAGCCATAATTTCCACACCGATCTTCCAATCCTTCCCTGGCTGTGAAACTTTAAATGAAAGTAATCCATCATCTTCTTTGTATTTCTTCAAGATTTCCTCNNATTCACTGAAGTTTTCTTTTTTAACGCGGAGATAGTTTTCTTGAATAAAATCTAAGAGTTCAACTCTATGGATAGGTGCTATTTCTAAATCAACAGTGTAAATTTGTTCATTAAACATTTTATACATCCATAAAATTAGTTAGAAAATATAAATTAATAAAGTTCATTTTAAAATAATTTAGTTATATTATGTCATTAATGTTAAAAAAAGGATTCGTATCTTCTTCAATTATTAGTTTCATAATAAAGTATTCGATCTTTTTTTGTAATTGGGTTCTTTTATATCGTTATGTTTCATCTATACTTTCAGTTTTATCCATTCTCGGGGCTAGAATGTCTTTTAATCCAGTATTCACTATTTTCGATAATTTNNGAAATGTATCTTTAAATTGTTCTTCCAATTTCTTCCCCATTTGTTTAGAAATACTTTCTAAAGATCTCTCTAAATGACTCCTTTCTACTAATGCAATAATTATCAGAGCCACGCCAGTTGTGCTTAATAAAGTCATTAAAAAATAAAATGGTCTCTGAATTTAATGAAAATCTACTAGCTATAATAATACCACTTGTTATAAGCATAAATAATCCTGTTACAATTAATTTATAGAAATCTTTTATTTTTTTCAATTTAATCCCCCTCAAAAAAAATACTAATATGATTTTTTATAAGAAATTCCAATAATAAAACTTGCTAAATTAATAAATAATTCTATAGAATGATTCAAAAATTTTAAGATTATAAATAAAATAATTCTTTGGTCATATCATGATATTAAGAAACGATAATAGTGTAAACATCTCTGATTATTAAGAATTTGAATATATAATGGATGAAAAAGAATATGAAAATATTTAAAATCAGTGAAAGAAATAATAAACTAAATAAAAATTTAATGAGAATTTTTATAATTCTCATGAAAAATGTTTAAGAGGGTTCAATATGGAAATCGAGAAAAGGATAAAGAGCGAAGAAATTGTAGGAGAAAAAGAAATAAAAAATAATAATAATTCTGAAAAAATTCCGATAAAACTACTTAGGGTGAAATCAGAAAAAGTTGCATATATACCTTACGTAGGGAGTTATGAAAAGATTCCAGAACTTATGCAGGAAGTGGGGCAGTGGTTAATGGATAAGAAGTTGAAAATGACGGGTTTGGTTTATGGAACTTATTTCAACAGTCCAGAGGATGTTAGTGAGGATAAACTGCAATATGAGATTGGTTTTGGATTTGGGGGTCAAGTGGTACCAGAAGGTAAAGTAGGAATTAAGGAAATACCGGAACATTCAGTTCTAGCTGCCATACACAAAGGACCTTACACTAAAGTAGGTCCAGTTATTCATGCTGTAATAGAATACGCTGTTAAAAATGGTTATGACATTGTGGGACCTATTAGTGAAGCATACTTTAATGATCCCATGGTAACTCCAGAGGAGGAGTTGCTCACAGAGGTGCGGTTGCCGGTTATTAAAAGATGAAAAATTTATCGGAAATGAGTGAATACCCCTTGTTTTCGCTCTAGGGCTTTGGGGTTCTTCTTAATCTTATACCCTAAGGCGACTCCGAAATAAACTTCATATCCCTCTGGGATCTTGAATTTTTTCATTTTTTCAGGATTTAAGAAGTAGAATTTGGCAAAACCTATCCAACAGGAACCAATGTCTAAGCTTTCAGCTGCAAGAAGCATATTCTGAACCGCTGCAGCGCAATCGGTTTCAGGAGTTACAGCACTCTTGTTACCAGATACTATTATAANNCACATCAACGGTCCTCATCACAGCTTTTGTTCCTTCACTTATTTCGTTAATCAAATCCTTATCTTGGATTATGGTGAAGTGCCAGGATTGATCATTATGCCCTGATGGCGCGTATATGGCAGAATCTAATATTTTATCAAGTTCTTCATCCTTAATCTGTTCATTTTGATACTTTCTCACACTTCTTCTGCTTTTTATAGTTTCCAAAACTTGATTCATTATATATCACCTATTTTTTGATTAAATAATCCAATTAATAGTTCTTTCAAAAAAATATTATATTACGAATAATCTTTTTTTTTAATCAATTATATGTAAAATATATTTCACATTAAAATAAAGATCCATTATATTTAGATTATCAAAATTTGAGGATAAATTTTTATGAAAGATAATGATAACGCCACACCCCTTAAGTCTTACCTATACGACTCTCAAATAGAGGATACCATTCCCTATTACTCCTATTTTCACACAGAAACCATTAATTTAATTAAATCCCTATTTGATGAGCCAAAAACTTGGCTGGACACAGGCTGCGGCACTGGGTCACTAGTTAAAAGAGCTTTAGATGTGTTTCTAAATACTAAATTTTTACTATTGGATCCTTCCAAAGGAATGTTAAAGCAGGCTAAGGAAAAACTATCAGGTGTCTCTGAAGATAGATTAACAATACTAAAACCATCAGCCACACAAGAGTTTACACAAAAACTGGAAGATAAAATTGATGTGATAACAGCTATTCAATGTCATCATTATCTCTCCCCAAAAGATAGAGTTAAAGCCACTGAAGTTTGTTATAATCTATTAAAAGATGATGGTATTTATATTACCTTTGAAAACATTAAACCGTTTACAAATAAAGGCATTGAAATTGGGAAACGTTACTGGAGGAATTTTCAGTTGTCTAGGGGTAAAGATTCAGAAGAGGTTGAAAATCATATAGCAAGATTTGATGTGGAGTATTTCCCAATTACAGTAGAGAATCATTTATCCTTATTGAGGGAATCAGGATTTGATACCGTGGAATTATTCTGGTATTCTTATTTACAAGCTGGTTTCTACTGTATAAAATAAACTTTGAATTCTAATAAGGATCCCACTCTTTAACTTCCTTAAATTCGGGAAAAGGACCATAATCATACTTTTCAAATAGCCCACCCCATTCACTTTTCATAAACTCTTCTATATTCTTTTTACCAGTCATAGGATACCATAAACGGTCATGATAAAATTCTGAAGCGAAAATAAATGTTTTAAATACAGGTGAGTTAAATAAAAACTGATGCAACCAGTGGGTACCCATAGTTTTCTTTCTAAGACGCTGATCCCAAGTTATTACCGGACTCTTCTTAGTTTGGAAGCCGAAATTTAGTTTGTCGAAATCTGCATCTTCCATGCCTCTTATTTCTATTTGGTCCACGTCTCCCATACCTAAACCTTTATCATGAGCCATTTTAATGTAATCAATCTTTAAAGGGTCGAATCCCATAATTTTAGCAGCTACAGCGTCTATAGCAACCTGATCCTGACTGGCAAGAATTACATTCCCTATATAAGGATCCATGGTTCTTGGCCCGGCTCCATCCCCACAGATACACCCATCCATCACTGCAAAAATTCCATTATGAATTTCTTTTTGTATGGATAGTAAGTCTACTAGAATTTCATGAATTTTTTTATGAGCATGGTGACGGTATTTAGGAATTAACCCTCCAAAAGCATTTTTCATAGCTCCCGTGGTTGTTGTGTGACCATGAGTTTTTACAGTGGGGAAATGAATGACGTTAGCGTCTTTAAACATTTTAGGAATCAGTATTTCATTGAATATTTCATCCATAGCCAGAGTTTCGGATTTAGGTTGATATGTGGTCCATTCTACATTAGTGAGTGGTTGGAATTCTATTTCATGTTCCTTTAAGAGTGGTAACCATTTGTTGAGGTATGCTCCCTTCCAGGGGTGAGTTACTACAGTCTGATTTTCAACAGCCACCACATTCTGATAATTATCATCATTCAAAGTCTTTAAAACNNGTATTCTGCAAGCTGCATTAAATGATTATAATCTTCGTTAATAGTGTTGGGGGATGTTTTTAATATGGATACAATTGACATTCAATAACCTCATTTTTTTTACTTCATATTTTATTGTGATTTGATAAATTTTTTATTAAATATTAAATAGACTAGGAAACCTAAAATAGCTCCGAACCATAAAGTAACTAATCTTATTATTAAAGCCGCACCCACAGCTATACTGGAACTTAAGCCAAAAATAACTAAAAAACCTGATAAACTGGCTTCTGCAACTCCAAGACCTCCAGGTATAAAACTCACAGCACCTAATAGTGTTGAGAAGCTGAATAGAAATGCGGAGAGCACTACACTTATGTATTGTCCGAATCCTTGAATTACAAAAAAAATGGATAAGCATTCCAGAAACCAGGCGAAAACAGCTAACAAAGACATTCCAACTAAATATTTAGATGTTATACTTTTTTTGAAGGTTTGATGCATATCTTTTATATCTCCAGAATATTTACCAGCTCGACTTTCTAATATAGAAATCAGACGATTAGATATGGTTTCTGATTTAATTGCTAATATAAAGACGGCGAATAAGATTACTAAAATCACTAATACGTAAATTCCGCTTTTGTAAAATAGAATCCCTGAAAAGGAAAGAATTACCAGACCTATAACATCAGTGACTCTATCTACAATCACCACTGGAACAGTTTTACTTAAACTTTCTCCATTTATCTCTTTTATAAGCCAGCCTTTCCATATTTCCCCGGCTTTAGCTGGAGTTATAGTCATGGAGAGACCGCTGAAGAATACAAACAGGTTTTCTTTTAGGGGTAAATTAACGTCAACATTTCTTAGAAAAAAATTCCATTTTATAAACCTTACGAAATAAGCTAAGGTAACTAATATAAGCATTAAAGGTAAGTATAACCAGTTAAATTTCTCCAGTGCTAATAAGAGATTCCCGAAGTTAGCATAGATAATCATCACCAGATAGACTACCACTGCAAAGAGTATAATTAACCAGAACTTGCCTTTCGCCATATTTTCAGCACCTTTGTTAAACCCAGATTAATTAAGTTTGACTTCTCTCCAAAAATAGCTATTTTACCTCTGGAAAAAGATTCTCTAACATCTTCCTCAGAGATTATAATTCCTGCTTTACCTATCTCATGTGCAAAATGAGCATCACTACCTGCTACAAATTTTAAACCATTTTCCACGGCAAATTCACAGGCTTTATCATTATATTTTTGGAATAAACATCGCGAGTTAAAGACTTCCACAAAATCAACTAATTTGGCATCCTTCTCTTGGGGATTAATACCATTACCTCTGATTTCATCGAAAGGATGTGGAATAATTACCACTCCATTCTGCTCTTTGATCTCGTCTACCACTTCTATGAAAGCATTTGATTTGATTTCTTCAGTTAAAAAGAGTCCTATCACTTCTCCTCGATCAGTATTTACTTCTGAACCAATTATAACTTGTAAATCATTGTTTTCATATTTTATTGTTTCTAACCCACCCCTAATGGTGTTGTGATCAGTAACAGCTATACCAGACAATCCTTTTTTAATAGCCGTCTTCACCAACACTTTAGGATCACAGTAGCCGTCAGATGAGTACTTGGAGTGAATGTGTAAATCGTATTTCAATTTTTTTTATACCTCATTTTTTGATATTCAGGATTCATCTGGTGAATATGAATCCACCTATTTGAAGATTAACGGGGCCGCTTCCAACGTCAGAGTAGTAAATATTTAAACCATTAGGTAATTTTATAGTTTGCACACCCACTTGGGATTGTACTTGCTGATAGAAATTGGACTGGTCATTCATTATCCAAACAATCCGCTGAACTGACTGGTTTAAAGGAATTGTTACCACTGGCGCGTTGGTTATAGTATAAGAGTGATATTGCCCATGCCACTCTGTTACAGTGTTATTGGTGACATGTGAATTTTCAGAGTCGAGGAGGTAATAAACATTATATTCTGGTAGATAGTACATGGCTTTTCTAAAATTAAAGCCTTCATCTTCTCTAGTTATATCTCTAATAACAATTATAGTATTATTTGGATTTGAACTTGATAGATTAGTTATCGTATTAATATGTAGGTTAGTATTTTGATCATTTGCCTTTATTTTCTGGTTATTGTAGAGTATACCAGCGTTTATCTCAAAGAAAATTTTTTCAGATCCATGAATTTGATCTTGAGGAGTTTCCCATATTTCTCCTTGGTGAAGATTATAAGGGTATACATATATTATGGAGTTCACGATGATTGCAATTAGTAATAGAGATACTAAGAAGGAACGGGGTGAAATTTTAGGGAAGGTGATATTCAAATCATGTGAAAGCCGATTCACTACATATCCTAGAATGATCATTAATGCAGGAAGATACACTAGAATATAACCGGGTTTTATTACATAGATTATCAGGTAGAAAAGGAATGCAGGAGCTATCCATAATATGAAGAGGATGCTGAGCGGATTTTTAAGGTATGGTACGAATTTGGATCTCCAACCGCTGTGATGGTAAATTAGATATAGGAGGATCATGATTATTCCGAAAAATGTTAATCCCCAGAGAGACCAAACTATGGCGAGTCCTGAATTTATTACCTGAGCAGAGAGACTAGCACCCAATAAAATTGAAGTGTAAGTGGAGGCTACTGATTGTTCTGCTGAAAGTTTTAGATATTGTCCTAATCCTCCGGTTGAGAGTATAGTTGGTATAAACCATAAGAGAATGGCCATAATAAGTACAATAAAGGCTTTACCTATTCTAAAGTAGGAAGTTTTACCAAACCAGAGACAGAATAACCATAAGGGAAACATGAATTCCACTAAATCTAATCTAAATCCACCTGCTAAACCCAGAACCAGTGCTGAGAGGTATATGAATCGCCCATCTCCTTTCAATACTTTATAGGATAGATAAGCTATTAAAACAGCGAAGAAAGCTTCAAAAATATAAATACTGGCTATTTCCCCGTAGAACCAAAATAGTGGATTAAAAATTAATAATATAGAACTAACGATAGCTACTCTTCTAGAAAACATCTCTTTAGCTAGGAAATAAACGAGTAAAGCAGTTAAAATACTGAAAACTACACTTAAAAATATCATACTAGTATTAGCATCATGAAAAACATAATTCACAGCCTTACCTAGTCCAACGAATAATATGTAACCTGGAGGATGGGGTTGTTCTTGGGCTATGTTAAAATTTTGGAATGCTAGGGCATAAGAGGCGGAATCCCATTCATATAAAAATTTACTGACAAAGGGAATGCGTGTCAAGGCTACGATAACTATTATCAAAAGAGGAATTATTATATCAATTCTTTTGGATGTTTTCAGATTATTTAACATTTAAAATACCTCCTATGTTCACATAAAGCACTAGAAACACTACTAATGCCCATAAAACTATACTTAATACCATTCCCTTATCTTTAAATAACATTTCCGGTTCTCCACCCATTTTTTTAGAGTGAATCAGAAAGAGATATCTGAATATCCCGTAGAAGGCGAAGGGAATAGTTACCATCATTAATAATTTACCTGTGAAGAAAGTGTAAAGGGAGTAGGACATTATCAGGGTACTAGTAGTTATTATAATCATCTGATCCAACATTTCAGTTGAGAAACTTTCAAGACTTTCACGATGTTCCTTAACATTATCTCCTAATAAAAATAATTCATGTCTTCTTTTACCTAGAGCTAAAAATAAGGCGATTAAAAAGGCGCATATAATTAACCAGGGAGATACTAGGACACTGATTGCTAGAGCCCCCGCTACAGCCCTTATAACGAAACCAGTTGATATAATCATTATATCTACAATAATGAAATTTTTTAAATATAACGAGTACAGCATCATCAGTACGAAGAAAACTATGGAAATAAGGAAGAAGGGTATATTTATCATATAAGACCCTAATAAGGCGATTAAAATGAATATAGTTGCAGCTGTGATGGCTTGATATGGTTTTAATTTCCCGGATGGTAATGGTCTTTCACGCTTTTTAGGATGTTTCTTATCCTTTTCGATATCTAATACATCATTGACTAGATATATACTGCCGGAGAGTAAGCAGAATATGAAAAAAGCGGATATGGCACTTATCCATAGGTTAATGTTTAATAGATTTAAAGAAAAGGCTATTCCTATAAAAATGACCAGGTTTTTATACCACTGTTTAGGTCGCATGGAAATTAGGATTTCTCGAAGCATTATTATCACAAAATTTAGTAATATTATTTAAATGTTAATATACAGAATTTAGCATAAAAAGATTAAGCACAAACTAGATGATTAAATACTNNAAGGTGTAAAAGTAATTTTTCCAAACTCTAACCTAAATTGCCCAATTTACACCAGATTCTCTTAAATAAAAAAAATTTTTTTTAATATATTTCAAAAACATAAAAAGTTAAAAAAAAAGAATTTTTTTTTATCCTATAATTCCCATGTTTTTGTTGGTTTTTTCGATGGATTTAGTCGAATCAGATTCTATCTCTAGCATTGCTCGTATGACATCCACATTCTCAGGAACAACATCAGATTCCTGATGGATAGCTTGCATATAATATAATTCACCATCTACAATGTTCAATGACTCTTTCCACACTGCTAT
>PMNN01000092.1 GCA_003161815.1 Methanobacterium sp.
TTCAATCATCCAAGGGATGGGACCCCAGAAAAAATTCAGAAATTTTCTGATTGAACTAACTTTTTCCTCAGTGATTTCATTAAAACCATATTCAGTAAGTCGTTTTAGCGCCTCATTTGATGAAAGACCACTTGGAGTAGATGATAATTGGCTCATTAAATCTGAAATTTCAATTTCTTCCGCTTTCTGAACATCAATAGCCTGATCCATGTATCATATTTTTATTAACACTCTTTAATATGATTTTCTGCATCTTAAAGGAATGGAAATTCAAATCTATTTTTTCACACTTAATATAAATTATTGTAGAAAAAATTATCATTCATATTAATCATAAATAAAAATAGGGGTGAATATTATTAAGATTAATGAAAATGCAGCGGTTATTGCCAAGGGTATGATTGAAATCCATGCAANNGTGACCATTAGTTCAGTCTTACAAGAGGTTGATAGGCCTCGATTCATTGGCTGGACTGGCAAGACCATGGGCATTAAAGCCGTTCACATCTGGAAACTAGAACCTGAAAATGCTGAAACCGTAGTCAGAACAGAAGAGTCATGGGAAGGGCCTTTGACACATTTAACTCCGGGTCGAACCCAAAATATGGTGCAAAAATCTATGAACGATGGACTTAACTATCTTAAGATCGAAGCTGAACGAGTATCCAGTCTTGAATGAATTTAGAAAAAAATTATTTTCTGTGTTTTTTACGGAAATAATATTAGATTTTGAGGTAATTAATATAAAAAATATGGATTTTATTATTTAGAATGAATTGCAACATATCCACCAATTACTCCAATAAAAAAAACCTGCACCAACTATTGATAATCCTAAAGAAACTAAACCTAAGGTGTTCCAGTTGCTAAAACCTACGGGTGTTCCATTAAATAGAAGACCTATAACTATCATTCCCACACTAGACAAAATCCCACTTATACCTCCATTTAGAATGTAATCCTTTTTTTCCTGGTCTGAATATGAAGCGGTAAATCCTGCGATGAAATTAGAGGTTAAAATTCCAGGACCGGGAAAGCCTGATAAAGCAGCGACTATTGAAAAGATTATTCCCACAAAGTGTTCCTATCAAAATAGAAGATGATTCATAGTCTGCCATAACATTATAATATTATTTTTTTTTCGTAAAAAATTGTTATTATTGGATTGTTCAATTATTTAACTAAAATGAAGTTATAGTCAAACACTTCTATTTCAGGTGTTATGTGAAATTCTGGTTTAGAAAATCCTCCTCTAGTCGTAATTATTGGGTATTTAATCATTTTAGTAATATGGGTTCTTTATTATTTATTAATATTATTCACCCTCCATCAGGATTATATCCCTTGAATATAATTCTATTCATAGAGGTGGGTTATGATATTAGTAGTATCGGATTTACATTTGGGATATAAAAAAAGCAATCAAGAAGATTTCGTAAACTTTTTAAACGAATATGAGAATGTTGAAATTGATCATTTAATACTTCTCGGAGATATTCTTGATTTTTGGAGGTGTAAAAGTAAGAAAGTCGTAACTGAGAATGAGGAAATATTATCAAAATTATCGAATCTAGCAAATAAAATTCATTATATAGCCGGAAATCATGACTATGACGTTCTCAACTTAAAGGAAAGATTAGGACAAAATTATCCTTTCGAAGTCTCTAAAGATCTGAGGTTAGAGGATAATGGTGAATTATTCTACTTCATGCATGGTTATGAATTAGAAGTCCTCTCCACTCTTGATCCATTAACTATTGATCTATATGAAAAGTTCAGTCAAAAAATGTGTTTCACTGAAAACATTGTAGGTGGAGTAGCTGGCTTTCTATGGGATTGTTTACAAATTAGCCGCAGACGTGTAATTCAGGTAACGGATGAAATGAAGAAAACCCCCCAGAACAGGAGAAAAATATGTAAAGTCTATGAATTAGCCATATCACCGAGAAGATATCCAATATTAGGTATTAAACCAGATGAAAAGCTAGTATTCGGACATACTCATCGTCCTTTCATCAATAAGGATAAAAGTGTGATTAACACAGGTTCCTGGGTTGATGAATTACCATCCACGGAGTATCAGAACAGTTATATAGAAATCTATAATGGTAAAATAAAACTTAAATTCTTTAAATAAAAACGCCGGGACTNNTAAAAAAAAATGGTTGAAACTGATCTTTATCCCATAATATTTAAGCGAAAATCGATTAGAAACTATGATTTGACTTCGCTCGATGAGAATACACTTAAGGAGATTTCAAATCACCTGCAGACTTTAAAGCCTATATACGAGGATATTAAAATTGAATTAAGGATTGTATCACTGTATATGGTTAAAAGAAGAATAATGAAAAAAGCACCGCATTATATAGCCGTGTTATCAGAATCAAAGGACGGTTATTTAACGAACGTGGGATTTATGCTGCAGCAAATGGATTTGTTTTTCTCAGAGCGTGGCATTGGCTGTTGCTGGCAGGGTATTCCCCAACCCACTAAAGAATTGTTGAATAGTTCAAATTTAGAGTTTGTAATATTTTTAGCCTTCGGAAAGCCTAGTGAAAAACTGCATAGAACCGATGTTTCCCAGTTCAAGAGAAAATCTCTTAAAGAGATAACTGACATTAAAGATGCTGATGATTTACTGGAACCTGCTCGTCTGGCTCCATCTGCAACCAACAGCCAACCATGGTTTTTCACAGGTGATGATAAAATATTGCATGTTTATGGTGTTAAACCTGGTTTCATTAAATCACTTATGATTAAAAAGTACATCCCTATAGATGTGGGTATTGCTATTTATCATCTGAAAGTTGCTGCGGAACATTTTGGTAAGAAAGTTACAATTTTCTTTGATGAACCAGCCGTTAAGAATCTTCCTAAAAAAAGCGAGTATTTTGGAAGTTTGAAGATGGAATAGTTTTTAAAAAAATTTTTAACAGTTTATTTCATGTCTAATTTATTTAGTCTAATTATAAGATGAGTGTTAATCTGAGAAAAAATATAAATAATAACATCAAATTTTTAAACGAATTTTTTTTTGTTAATCAATTTAAAATAAATAAAATAAATTTAAACAAGAAGTTTCTTTACCTCTAATGGTGGTTTGCGATGCGGGCAGTATTCGAATATGTATCCACATTCGGTGCAGCGGATAATTCCGATATCACCTTGGGGTATATGTGGTATGTAGAATGCATCTGTACTACTTTTAGAATTTCTTCTTCTGGATATCCTTTTATCACGGGAGTCACATTCAGGACATTTTTGGGCCATATCTTCGGGTTTCATTTGGATTATCTCCTTTCTTTTTTTTTAATCTCATGAATTTTAGATTATTATTTGGTTCGTTCTATCTCGAACTGTATGATATTATACGAACTAAATTATATATAAAGTTTTTGTCTGTGATCATAAACAGTTAAATATCAAATTGACTAATCAATCTATAATAATTTTAATGAACATAACAATTTAAAATCCAAGGTGTCATTTATTTGAAAGAAAAAGAACAAAAAATACTGGATACATCCCTTAAAAACTCTTTGTTAAAAAAGGATTCCATGGTACATCCACAGCAAAATCGCTAAACCCACAGGAATAGTCAATAGAACTCTTTTTCACTACTTTAAAACCAAAGAAGANNGGAAAATGCGAGGAACACTGCCCACAAGAACTGCCGATAATGGAACTTCTAGATGATGTATCTAATGATATGGAAGGCATTTTAACTAAAGCTATGCCTCCAATCTTCAAAGTTTACCTCTCATTTGATAGAATGATGACTAGAAGGAAAGCTAATAAAATAGGATGAATGAAATCTAATACGTCCATATGAAAATTGAGAGAAGGATTTAAGTGAATTCAAAAAATTATAGAATTTATTTGTAGGAGTTTCAAAAAAAAGTAACTAAAATTATTATTCCTTTTTTTTATTTTCTAGGAAAGTTACGCCGGGACTGGGATTTGAANNGATGGTTTAGCTTTTAAGTTCGATTTCTATGCTTACGTTATCGGGGACGTTGACTTTCATGACTTGACGCATGGCTCGTTCATCAGCTTCGATTCCGACTAATCGTTTATGGATTCGAAGTTCCCATTTTTCCCAGGTGGCTTTTCCTTCTCCATCGGGTGATTTACGGGTTGGTACCACTAGTTTTTTAGTAGGTAGTGGTATAGGCCCTGATAGGTCTACGCCTGTTCTTTCTGCTATTCTTTTGAGCTGATC
>PMNN01000175.1 GCA_003161815.1 Methanobacterium sp.
TGTTGTAAGGGACGTTCTAGCCTTTTATGTTAAAAGATCTCCTAAATATGAAATCCCTGAAACTCCCTTAAACAGCGAGACAGTATATTACATGATCTCTAATGAATTGAAACTAGACGGTAATCCTGCTTTGAATCTAGCAAGTTTTGTTACTACTGAAATGGATAAATATGCTAATCTACTGTTTATGGAAAGTGCAGGAAAGAATTTCATTGATCAGGATGAATATCCCTCCTCAAATGAGATTCATGACAGAGTTATAAACATGCTGGCTAGATTGTACCACGCCCCACTTGATCAGCAACCAGTAGGCACCGGTGCAATAGGTTCATCAGAGGCCATATTACTTGGGCTTCTAGCGCATAAATGGAACTGGAAGAAGAAAAGGGAAGCAGAAGGTAAATCAACTGATAAACCTAACATAATTTTTGGAGAAGATGTGCACGTGGTTTGGAAAAAGTTTGCACGATATTTTGATGTTGAACCACGAATTTTGCCCATGAATCATGATAAATTTGTTTTAGACGTGGATATGGTAAGGAAAAATATAGACGAGAATACCATATGTGTAGGTACTGTATTAGGAACAACATTTACAGGGGATATGGATCCCATTGAGGAAATAAATGAGATGCTTGAAGAATTTGAAGAGAAAACTGGTCAAGATATACCTATACATGTTGATGCTGCAAGTGGTGGTTTCGTAGTTCCATTTGTAGATCCTGATTTAAATTGGGATTTTAGATTATCCCATGTTAAAAGTATTAATGCTTCTGGACATAAATATGGCTTAGTATATCCTGGTGTTGGTTTCTTATTATTTAGAGACGAATCAGATCTTCCAGATGAATTAATTTTTGATGTAAATTATCTGGGAGGAGTAATGCCAACTTACACCCTCAATTTCTCAAAAGGGGCCAGTACTATTGTAGCACAATATTTTAACCTGTTAGCCCTCGGTAGACAAGGTTAAGAAGTCATAATGAACCTATTAATGCTGAATGCGACTTATTTATCCAATAAAATGGAAGAAAGTGGTAAATTTAAAATATTAAATAAAGAAAGCAAAGTTTTACCATTAATAGCTTTTGAATTGGATGAAAATGCACCATTTGATGTTTTCGCATTTTCAGACCGGATACGACAGCGAGGATGGATTATACCCGCCTACACATTACCAAAGAATGCTGAAGATAAAGCGATCATGAGAATAGTTCTTAGACTTACAATAACACATGAACAGCTTAATATGCTTTATGAGGACCTTATAAAAGCCTATGAAAGCCTGGAAAGAGATATCGACACAGTTTTACGAGAAGCTAAAAGAGAAGAGAACTTAGAAATATCTCGAAAACACTCTGATAAAATATGCTAATTTTTAAATTTTTTTTGAACATATTAACGAAAAAAAATGAAAATAAAAAGGGGAATTGGATAAGTTCTCCAGAACATTTGCATTATTCATGCCCATTTAGTGCAAACGAATCCACAGCAACGAACGAACCCGTGATGTTAATCGGATAGTCCCACCGGTTGCCATGGCAGCCACAACCAGCAATAGTGTGCCTATGCAACATACCGGCCTACAAATAACAGGACTAATACTGGCATTTTTAATGTTGATGGCGGCTTAGACTGTGGAAGAAGAATATAAATATCCAAATTATTCTTTTTTATTCCTTCTATTCATTTTTTTTATACTTAAGAAGTAGAGTGGGGCCTAATTCATCATTTGCCTTCTCATCACCGCCTTGATATTCGTCTGCTGCAATTTGTTCTAAATTTTCAAATATCAACCCATGGCTAATAATAAACTTTAACAGCTTCCTCCAAATCATCATAAAGTCCAAGAGCAGCTAATGCTCCGATTTCACCCTGAGCCCCAGTAACTTCCAATAATTGAACTCCCACTTCATTTGCTGTTAATTGTGCTTCCTCCAACGTTATCATAGATTTTTTAGCTGCTTCTGCATATGATCTGAGTTTCTCTGGAATTCCAATACCTTCAAGAACTGCGATTGATGTTTTATCAGATAATGTATATTTTTTAAGTAGTTCATGTGTTTTTTTAACTAATAACTCTTTTTCACCAGGTTTAACTGCAAATACTAATGCTATAGCTACACAATTCTGGGTTTTGTTAGGATTATGAGGATAAAGCTGCACTGTAACATGATTCAGATATTCAAAACCCATCTCATCTAGCTCCATCCCTATATTATTAGCTAAAGTCCAGGTAGCTCCCTCCTCCTTAGTATCAGTATCATCTATCCCTATAACGATTTTTTCCAGGCGAGGAGTAATCACTCCAGCTCTACCCACCTTGGATCCTCCCCCAACATTATAAAGCTCCACTCTATTAACTCCTTCAGCCATACCTCTGCACATAGCTGCACCCACACCAGCACCAGCTAATCCGGAGTGGACCACGCGTACTTCATCCCCTTCAACCGATACTTCTTCAATTCCAGCTGCCCTGAAGCTTGGTTTAAGATTCATATCACTTTTTCCGACTTTGAGTAAATATGTATGTTTATCTCCATCCCTTATCGAATCTAGAACCAAATCACTACTTCTTTTGTACTGGTAAATCATCCATTCTGAACCACCTACACATGGATGGTATTCAACCAATTCCACAATATCATCGTCGACCATAGTTAAGATTTTTTTGTAAGGGGCTATCCATGGACTTTTAAATTTATCTTTTAAGTCACGAGGGGTTAATATTTCCATTAATTTATCTCCATAAAAATTAATTACTTATATCATCCTAGTTTGGTTATTGTTAATTTAATAAAATTCCTTTTTTCTGGAATATTTAAAAATTTTTAGTTAATAGCTCCTCATACTTAATCTTATTTTTTATAAATAAAGGGTAATTCTAGATTTTGAACTTTTAAGTAAATTTAATCGATTGATAATCAAATAATCTGTGATAATAAAAAAATTAACTCTTAAAACCCTTTTAATTTACTATTTAAAACAAATAATTGTTCAGGATTAATAATAAAAAGCTAGAAATAAAAAAAATTAAAAATTTGAAACTTAATTTAAACGTTTATACATCTTAACTGCAGATTCCACTGCTCTTTTAGCATAATCAACTCGTTGATGGGCTTCTAAACGTGTCATACCAGGTCCGGAAATTCCCAGAGCAACTGGTTTGTCGTATTCCAATGCTAAATCAGCTATTTTACGGGATGCATGTTGTACTACTATTTCATCATGGGAAGTTGATCCTTCAATTACTGCACCCAGAGTTATCACTGCATCTATTTGATCATTTTTCAGGAGTTTTTTTATTGCTAGAGGCATGTCAAACACGCCAGGTACTGCTATAATTTCTGTAATTTCAGATTCTAGAAATTTAGCATGTTCACGCGCAAGTTCCAACATCATCTGGGTTATATCATAATTAAATTCTGAGACTACCGCTCCTATTCTAACTTTTACCATAATTTTTCCTCCGTTTAGCTTTAA
Source organism: Methanobacterium sp. (assembly GCA_003161815.1). GTDB lineage: Archaea > Methanobacteriota > Methanobacteria > Methanobacteriales > Methanobacteriaceae > Methanobacterium_A. Next base: position 3,484 of record PMNN01000175.1, read on the forward strand.
TATTGTTTGAAAATTTTACATGCATTCTTCAAGATTCATTGATAAACTTCAAATTACGGTTTCAATAGTTATATAAATGCAATAATTGCTGCAACTGAACTGAAAACCATTAAAAGGATTATAAATATAGCAATTATCTGAGCTCTAGTCATTTTTCTTAATCTCCTAAGAATTTAGAAATCTCTTCTAAAGTCTCTACTAAAATTGTAATCTCTTCATTAGTATTATAATAATGGATGGATGCTCTTACTGTTCCTCCCAATTCATAAGCGCCAATTTGTTTTATGGCAGGTATTGCACAGTGATATCCGCTTCTAACACATATCCTTTTCTGTTCATCCAATATTTTTGCCACATCATGTGAATTAACTCCACTAATATTAAACCCCACCATATCATAAATATTTTCTGGACGGCCATAAACAATGATGTTTTTTATGTTCTCAATTTCATTGAACATCATCTTAGTAAGTTTTTTGCCATGCTTTTCAATTTTTTCCATTCCAATTTTATTTAAATAATCTACAGCCGTCCCTAAACCTATCACTCCAGCTATATTCTGGGTACCACCCTCAAAACGAGCTGGAATTTTCGACAATTTAAAATCATCTTCAGTAACTTGTACAACTGTTCCTCCTCCAAGATTTTGAGGTTGTAAATCATTTATAACTTGCTGACTACAGTAAAGAAACCCCGTTCCCACAGGACCAAGTAAGCCTTTGTGGCCAGGACATGCAACGAAATGTGCATTAATTTTTTTAACATCTAATGTCATATGCCCTACAGATTGAGCTGCATCCACCAGATATAATAAATCATTTTCCTCTGCAATCTTACCTATTTCTTCTACAGGCTGAATAGCTCCTATAGAATTGGATACGTGAGTTATTGTTATGAGTCTAGCAGTTTCATCAATAGCTGCTTCTAATTCAGCGGGATCTATAACTCCATACTGATCAGCCTTAACTATTTTAACGTTGATACCTTTTTTTTTAAGATTCATCCATGGGATTAGATTGGAATGGTGTTCTATATTAGGAACTATCACCGAATCTCCTTTTTCAAAATTAAATCCATTAGCAACCAGATTTATAGCTTCAGTGGTGTTTTTAGTGAATATTACTTCATTTTCACTACAATTTATGAATTTAGCCAGTTTAGTTCTTGTTTTTTCAAATTCTGATGTAGCCTGAACTGCAGTTCGGTAAGCTCCCCTTCCAGTGTTGGAATTGAATTTATAGAAATAATTGCACATTGCATCCACTACGGGTTTGGGAGTTGGAGTAGTGCTGGCTGCGTCTAAATATATTACTTCTTTAAGAAAGGGAATATCTGCCCTTACATCGGCTGTTTTCATATGCTGGATCCTCATATAAGTTTATAGAATTAATTTATTTATTTTATGATTTAAATTTGAGAATTATCAATTAATTTTAATTTCTTCCAGTTTTCTACGAACTTCACGGGCCATGTCCATTGTAGAGGATTTACCGTTCAAATCCCCAGTGACCACTTTTCCTTCACTTAAAACGTTGATCAATGCATTTTCCAGTTTACGCGCTTCTTCATGTTCTTCCAGATAATCAAGCATCATTACCGCAGATAAAATCATGGCAGAAGGATTTGCAGTTCCTTTACCAGCATGACTAGGTGCGGAACCATGTACTGGCTCGAATAATCCTTGTTTTTCACCAATATTGGCTGATGGAATTAAACCTAAACCACCCACTAATCCTGCTCCTTCATCAGATAGTATATCTCCGAATAGGTTAGTGGTTACTATTACATCGAACATCTCGGGTTTAGTGATGAAAAACATTGCAGTAGCATCTACATAACGATCATCCAGCTCGATATCTGGGTAATCCTGTGCAACTTTATAAAAAATTTCTTTAAATAAACCATCAGTCTTTTTTAAAACATTAGCCTTATGTATTGCTGTAACTTTACTTCTACTAGTCTTTTTAGCGTACTCAAAAGCAAATTTGCAAATTCGTTCGGAAGCTTTTTTGGTAACAACCCGCAGCGCAGTGGCTCCTTCTTCAGTGTATTCTTCCAAACCAATATAGAGTCCTTCCGTGTTTTCTCTTACAATTACAAAATCAAGATTATCAAATATAGACTTCGTGCCGGGATAAGATTTAACTGGCCTGAGATTAACGTAAAGATCTAGTTCCTGCCTTAATTTCACTATTACATCCGCAGCAGATTCTCCAGCTGCACCAAATAAACATGCTTGAGAATCCGTTACTATGTCTATAGTTTCCTGAGGTAAAGCCACCCCCGTTTTTTCTGCATGTTCATCACCTGCATCAGCAAATTTATAATTAAAATCAACGTCTAAAACTTCTAGGATATGTAAAGTAGCTTCCATAACTTCTTTTCCAATCCCATCTCCAGGTATAACGGCTATATTATACATAATTACCACCATTTTTTTATTTTAAATTAAACGTTCAAATTTAAATTTCTTTAAAAATTTTATATATTAATTGTGTAATTACTTAGATGAATCATTATACTTATTTATCTTTTTCAAGGTTTTCCTTGAGATAAGGAATTAAACCACCTTTATTGAGAATGTCTAGCATGAACTCTGGAAGGTTTTTGACCTCAAATTCTTCTCCAGTAATGAGATCTTTTAATATTCCACTTCCTATATTGATCTCAATTTCATCACCTTGAGAGATTTTTTTTGAAATATTTTTTGATTCTAACAGAGTAAGGCCAACATTTATAGCATTACGATAAAAAATTCGAGCAAAAGATTCAGCAACCACCGCCGATATCCCAGCACCTTTAATAGCGATAGTTGCATGTTCCCGGGAAGATCCACAGCCAAAATTTTTTCCAGCTAAAATAATGTCTCCTTTTTGGACATTATGCGAGAAATCAGTGCCTAATCCCTCCATAACATGCTCTGCTAGCTCTTTTTCATCCGTTAAAACCAAATATCTGCCAGGAATTATTATATCAGTGTCTATATCATCCCCGAATTTCCAAACTCTTCCTTTAATTTTTTTCTCCATTGTGAAAACACCATAATTAAATTTTGATATTTAAAAGTATTTTAAAATTTAAAAAACTATTTAGCATCCCGAGGATCCATCAAACTTCCTTTAATAGCAGATGCAGCAGCTACTGCCGCAGAACTTAAATATACTTCAGCATCTGGACTTCCCTGTCTACCTCTGAAATTACGGTTAGAAGTAGATAGGCTCACTTCGCCAGCACCCAATAGTCCTACATGTCCCCCCAAACATGGGCCGCAGCAGGGGTTGCAAATTAATGCTCCGCTATCAACAAATATTTTAAGGAGCCCTTCATCCATAGCCTTTGTATAAATCTCCCGAGAAGCAGGTATAACCAGCATCCGTACATTATTTGCTATATGATGGCCTTTCATAATTTGAGCAGCAGTCCTAAGATCCTCCAATCGACCATTAGTGCATGATCCTAGGAAAACCTGATCAATATTTATTCCTTCAACTTCAGAAATGGATTTAACATTATCCACATGATGGGGGCAGGCAATTTGTGGTTCTAGATTACTTACATCAATTTTCATGGTTTGCAGGGACTGTGCATCATCATCTGTTTTCATGATTTCATATTTTTTATTGGAACGTCCTTCTAAATATTTTATAGTTTTATAGTCCGGTTCCACTAAGCCTGTTTTTCCCCCCATCTCTATAGCCATGTTACAAAGAACCATCCTATCTGAAATGGTCATGTTACGGGTTGTCTCGCCTCCAAATTCACATGCTTTGTAAGTTGCACCGTCTGCACCCATTTTACCTATTATATCAAGTATCACATCTTTAGCAAAAACATTTTCCTGTAATTTACCAGTTATATCGAATTTTATGGTTTCAGGTACTTTAAACCAGAGTTTTCCAGTTGCAAAAACCATTGCCATATCAGTTGATCCTATTCCAGTAGCAAATGCACCTAATGCACCGTGTGTACAAGTATGAGAATCTGTGCCTACTACGACTTCTCCGGGCACTACATGTCCTTTTTCAGGCAGGACTTGGTGGCATACACCTTCTCTGACATCATAAAAATTGTCAATTCCCTGTTCTTTTACAAATTTCCGCATGATCATGTGGTTATTAGCTGCATCGATTGAGTCAGCTGGAACTTGATGATCGAAGATTATCACAATTTTCTCTGGATCCCATACCTCTTTAAGGCCTATCTTCTCGAATGATTCTACTGATAAAGGTCCAGTTAAATCATGGGTCATGGCAACATCAATATTTGCCATTATTATTTCTCCGGCTTGTAATTCTTTATTACCTGAAGCTTTTGCCAGTATTTTCTCTGC
>PMNN01000242.1 GCA_003161815.1 Methanobacterium sp.
AAAAAAAAATGGATTATTTCATAAAAATGTATAGTTTATTGGTTTAACATTCGTTCATATTGATAGGTATTTTGGATTTAGCAGATTTCATGGCTGCTAATACCACCTTAAGAGCGTGGATTCCATCAGCTCCCGTAATCTTAGGTTCTTCATCACGATCAATNNCTCCATTTTCAAATTTCATCATTAACTCTGCATGATCTTCATATTCACATTTCTCGAGTCTACTACCCATATTAGCGTAAACCCTAGATACTGGACTGTCAAATAAATAAAACATAATATCTACTTCGTGGATAGCTAAATCTATAGTGACACCTACATCTTTTATTCGAGGCGGAAATGGTCCCACCCTTTTAGCGGATGCTGAGACAATTTCACCGATCACACCTTCATCTATTAATTTCTTAGCCTCAAGAACTGCAGGATTAAATCGTTCCACATGACCTGTTGCCAGTTTAACTCCCGCATCATTAGCAGCATCTACCATTTCTTTAGCCTCATCTAGAGTGAAGGCTATGGGTTTCTCCACGAGCACATGCTTCCCATGTTCTATAGCACTCATAACAACTTCATAATGATAAGTAGTAGGTACACATATGCTGACTGCATCAATTTCAGGCATGCCCAGTACATTATCATAATCCACGTAACCTACCGTGTTATATTTCTTGGAAAGCTCAGCTAAGGTTCCTTTCATTAAATCTGATATTGCTAGGAGGTTGGCGTTTTTAATTTCAGAATAGACTCGCACATGATTCTGACCCATGGCTCCTACCCCTATCACGCCTACATTGATTTTTTTCACTGGTAATCCTCCTTAATTACTTTGCCAACTTCCCTGCCCAGCTTTTCAGCTTCAGATAGGGCGCCATTCATGCTTACTTGGGATAATATTTTTCCATCTGTATTAAGTAAAATAGTGTAAAGATATAATATATTCTTTTTTGCTTGGGCATTAGCACCCAATGGCCACTGACAACCTCCGCCAAGTTCTTCTAGTACGGTTTTTTCAGCTGTTACTTCTTGTGAGGATGGAAAATGATTTAATTTCTCTAAAACCTTCTTATATTTATTATCTTCCCGTGTTACTATGGCTAATGCTCCCTGACCGGCTGGTGGGGTGTAATATTTGGGGGAGAATACTTTTTGGATATTTTTTTCTATTCCTAACCTTTTTAAACCAGCTTCAGCCATTATGGTAGCATCATATTCTCCATTTAAAACTTTTCTTACCCGGGTATCCACATTTCCACGGATGGGTTTTATATTTACATTTTTTAGATGATGTTTTATAAAGGCTTCTCTTCTCAGACTGCTAGTGCCGATTGTTGCTCCTTCAGGTAGTTCATCCCATTGATAAGGAGAAACTAAAGCTTCTCTGGGAGATTCTCGCAGTGGAACTGCTATTATTTCTAGATCATCCGCTAATTCTGTGGGAAGGTCCTTGAAACTGTGCACTGCGAAGTCTACTTCCTCTTCTAAAACTGCTTTATCCAGTTCCTTAGTAAATATTCCTTTAACATCAATTTGGTAGAGTTGGGAGTCCTTATTTATATCCCCTGTACTTTTGATTTTCTTTAATTTTACTTCCTCATCTGTTATTTTAGATAACTGTGTGATTATATTTTTTGTCTGAACCATTGCAAGATTACTTCCCCTAGTACCTGCCTTCAAAGAATCATCTCCGAGTCCACTGTGAAATCTTAAAATTCTTTATAAATTTAATCAAAAAATATTTTAGTAAATCATAAAAAAGTTTTCTTCAACTAAAATATCAAATTAATAAATATCAAGTTTTAATGTCCATAGTGCAGTTAAACTTTATTGAATCATTCCCTATGATCTATTATAAATGTTGTCATAATCCCACACTATCATCTATGTAGTAAGTCTGGAAACGTGGAGCGGTAAATCAACAATATATTCTGACATCCGCTGTCTAGCGCATAATCCATAGCTTCATCTAAATGGGGGATGTAATAAAAATTTCTTTTAATCCCGTCTTTAACATTATAACCTAATTCATCGGTGAGTATAAGTTGAATATCCTCAGTTAAATCATTTAAAATAGTTGAAGCAGAATTTTCATCAATTTCTTCACATGTAACTCCATATTTTCCTCCAAAAACAACTCCCGATCTAGGGAGATCTTTAAGCATACTAACCGCCTTTTTAATGGTTGCCAAGTTTATACCGGGATTTACTTCTTCTATAATGCGAACTTCCTGCTCGTTTATTATGGAAGTTCTTCCCTTCAAACCATTAAAATTTCTTAAACCATTAATTAAGGAATTCTTGGAAATTCCCATGGTTAAAGAAGCGCATATAGCTGAAAGAACATTTTGAACATGATGGGGAGCTGGTGCGAAGGTGGAAATTTCAAATGCATCATTTAAAATTTCTCCCGAAATGGTTTTAAGACCCTTAACTTCCACCTGAAAAATGGTTTCAGTAAATCCAAAACTTATATTAGATGCTTTAACATTCCCCTTCCCATCAATACTGAAGGTATTAGTTTTCTCTTTAAAATCTAGATAGAAATTATTAAAGGAATCATGATCACATGCTATTATCTTATTACTAAAGATTTGAACCTTAGCTTGACTGGCTTTTCTCGTGCCTTTTGCTATGGTGTAATCTTCAATTATGTTAGTTAAGATTCCAACCTCACCTAAGCCTGTTCCACCAAGTGAAGTTTCCACTATAAAAATTCCCACATTATAATCTTCAGCCATTCTCCAAGCATCTATAATGCTAGCAGGAGTTATGCTAATATCCTTCTTCAAAAACTTACTTTTACCATCATCCACCACCTCTACACCTAAACTGCTTAAGATAAGTGGATTTAAGTCTTTAAATATTTCCTTAAGCATATATATAACACTGGTTTTACCCTTAACTCCAGTAACCTCTATAACCGGCGTTTTTATGCGATTCTTCATTAAAAATGCCACGGCTTCATGATGAGTCATACTAACCGGATAATCTAAATTACAATGAATTGGAGCAACTAAACATAAATCATTCCCTTCAAATAAATCAAATTTCAATCGTGACAATTCCTCGGATTTTTCACTTAACATTCTCTTTAAATAATCTTCATCAACCAATTTTACTCCATTCTCACGGAGATTCTCTTTCTCCTCTACAGTTAATGTATTGTAGATATCCCAGCCAAAAACATTATATGAAGATAGTTTTGAAAATTCAATGGCTATTATTTTCCCACCATGAGTCATATCCACAATAAATATGTCTATAAAAGGTTTTTTTAACATAACCCGCCTTTTATTAGTTTTTCTCTAACTCTACGATAGAAATCCTTGGTTAGTCTTACAAAGCATGCGTAATCATCAGATTTACTGAAAATAATCTCATCCATATAATTTATTTCCTCTTCTGACTGACCATCAATCACGGTAATGGCTTTTTTACCCTCTCTTAACAATTTAACTTTTATTTGACTATCATCAGACACTAAAGTTGGTCTGGATCCTAATTTAAATGGACATATAGGGACTATTATAAAAGCCTCCACTTTGGGATCCACTATTGGTCCACCAGCAGACATGGCGTAGGCGGTTGAACCACTGGGAGTAGCAATTATCAATCCATCAGCCCTTAACTCTTCCACCACTTCATCATCCACAGATATTTCAATATTTAACATTTTAGCTGGCTTATAAGTCATCAGGACTACCTCATTCAGGGCTGAATGAATTTTACTGTTATGACGGATTTGTAATTGACTGCGTTTTTCCACAAAATAATTACCAGCTAAAACCTCTTCTACGGCTTTAAACGTATCTTCTGGATCTATTTCAGTTAAAAAACCAACTGTACCCATATTTATCCCTAATAATGGAATTTCTTTAGGACTGATAAAACTCTGGGTTCTCAAGATGGTTCCATCTCCACCCACTGCTATAATAATGTCTGTATCCATTTCCTCAAGTGCACAAGATAATTCTTCATATTTATTTAACCTCTCCACAACCGAAGTATCAAGTACAGTTTCAATATTCTTTTCTATTAGCAATTCAACTATTCTCCCGGCTAATTGAATTGCTTCTTCCACATCAAGACGTGCCACAACTCCTATTCGCATTAAAACCCCCCTATAATCCGAATTAACTCCTGATGAATATTCTTGTTACCAGAAGCTACTATGGAAGTTCTCTCCAAAACATTTAATTTTCCACATAATGGCTGACCATATTCATTAGTAACTACTCCACCTGCTTCTTCTACTATAAGTTTAGCAGCAGCTAAATCCGTTATTCGTTGATTTCCACGTACATCCAAAAATGCATCATATATTCCCTGCGCTACATAACATAGTTCAATAGCCACTGAACCAAGAATCCTCATCCGCTTAATCATTTTACAAAGCCTATCCATTTTCTCCATATCCGCACGGTATACGTAGGCGCCGATTAATGAGCGAGAAAGATCATCTTTATTGGAAGTGAAAATTTCCTTACCATTTAAAGCTGCACCCCTACCTTTAACTGCATGATAAATATCTCCAGTGGCGAAGTTTTTAACGAATCCCAACTCTAAATCGTCTGTGGTCATGGAACTTTCTGAATTAGAAATATCTCCTATTGCAAGAGATATTCCGTAGGCAGGTATATTCTTAACCGCGTTACTAGTACCATCCAACGGATCAACTACTAAAACAAATTCAGATGGACTATCACCAAGTTTAAGCTCACCTATCTCCTCACTAACCAGAGTTAAAGGCTTCCCCGTATTTTCTAAAACTTCAATTACCTTCTCTTCAGCGGCTAAATCTATTAATTTAGTGGGAGTACCATCTGCACCCATTTTAATTGTCTCTCCCGCTTTTTTTTGACCCACAAGTGGTGAGATCACTTCGTTAACTTCCTCCATTATTTCATAGGAGATTCTACTCCAGAATCTGATGTCCTCATCTTTCATATCCATTATCTCCTTTTTCAAAAAAAATTAGTTTTTTTTTATTAGTAATGTTAAATGTTTTATTTTTCATATTAATTCCATTATATCTTTTAATCATTTCAGATATACCAAAGCTGCTACTGCTGCACCCTGTTTTCTTACAATATGATCTTGCTGTTCTACTATAATCTTTCGGATTTCCATGTTACGTATTTGCATCATATACTTCACCATGTACACTGCTTTTTCTTTAATCTTACTCGAATCTTGATTTATTCCCGAATATTCCACTACGCATCCTAAATCATCCCCTACAGCCAATGCTATTACTGCAGATATCAAATCACCTTCCCAGTCAGATGATGCGTATGAAAGAACAGTATTCACCATTTCTCCTGCGGGGAACTCTGGAAGCTCCACTATCCTTGTATTGATTGGTATTATACTGGAAACCTTTATAAGATTTATATC
>PMNN01000260.1 GCA_003161815.1 Methanobacterium sp.
AATAGTTCTTCTGAATAAAAAATTTTTTAACGCATTAGGTCTTATACCCAATACTATAGCATTTTTTGAAGAAGCGCTATTTAGTATTAAGTCAAATTTAGTAGTTTTATGAAATAATATTTTCTCTTTATCGTTTTTGATAAGTAATGATGAAAATAATGAATAATTTAACCTAAAACTTTTAAATATTAAATTAAAAAATGGATTTTTATAGTAATCTGATACAATTTTCAGATTGTTCAAAACAGGAGAACGTGCATCAAATCCTGCCATTTCATTTATTTCCAAGTACTCTTCAAAAATAAAATATCTCAAATTTTTTTTAAATTTTTTCATTCCTTTCACCTAATTTTAAGGTTAAATTTTGAATATGAGTATTTTTTCTTTTCTTCATTTTACGCCATCTTTCAAACCTTTATAATAGGCTTTGAATAGCTTTAAATTGCCATATGATAAAGATAGAAATATTGGTAATATAATTGCTCCCAAAACCTGATATACAACAAAAACAGCATAATCACTTTTTCGGGCCCATCTCCTCATGAAAATCCAGCGATTCCGGGTAATATAATACAAACCGATAGGATTAGAAATTCCCCCACCTGATCGGGATACTTTATGCCACACCTTCGCAGTGGGAATGTAAAAGCTTTTATAACCTGCCTGGTTAGCCTTTAATGTCCAGTCGCTTTCTTCAAAGTATAAAAAGTATTTCTTGTCCATCAGCCCGATTTTATTTAAAACCTCAGTTTTGATAAGGAAGGCCGAGCCACTAATAAGCTCCACTTCCTTGGAAGTGTTGTACTGGCCTTGGTCTTTTTCACCTGTTCCGATTTGCAGTCCCCGGCCGAATTTCCAGGATATCTTACAACCTGCACTCCAGATAACATCTGTTTCATCGTAATAATAAATTTTAGGGCCTAAAATGCCGACATCTTCTCTGGATTCACCAGCTTCCACCAATTCTTTTAAGAAATACTTATTAACCACTGTGTCATTGTTTAAAAGTAGAATATAATCAGTTTTCAGATGTTTGAGGGTGAATCTGATCCCGATGTTGTTCCCTGCTGGGAAATGGGAGTTTTCATTGTTTTTGATTAGGATAAGTTGGCCTGGTGATGAAGCAGGAAACTTGAAATCTTTTTCTTTATCTATCGATATATCATATTCTAATAAATGAATAGGTTTATTTTCTTGGTTGTAATCGAAGAAGTCAGATTCAATTTCCAGTTCACCGGAGCAGTACTTTCTGATCTTCTCCAGGGAATCATCTTCTGAAGCATTATCAACCACTAAAACACTGAAATTAGGATATATAATCTTATAAACAGATTCTAGGCATTCAATGGTATCATTCCAGCCATTCCAGTTTAATATTATTACTGTAACCCTTGAATAGTCCATATAATCACTTAGTATGAGTAAAAATGATATTAAAAGTATTTTTTTATAGCTTTTTCCGTATTAATTTATTTTCCTTTTGTATTAAATATATTTCACGTTTAAGAAGGCTTATTTGGGTTGCAACAAATCCGAAAATCAGTATTTGGATTCCAGAAAGAATAGTTAAAATCATGAAAATCATTAAAGGTCGGGTAGGGTCTAGAGTACCAACTAAATATTGATAAAATAAGTATATTGCACTAATTAATCCAACCAAACATAGTAAAAGTCCGATAAAGCCGAATAATATCATAGGTTTTTCATTGAAAGAAAATNNACTTTCTACCTTTCAAAGTTACAGGAATCTCTTTAATATTGAAACCGACAGCCTTTGCTTTAGCTAATATTTCCGGGTTTATTTCAGTCCCGTTAGAATCTAATTCAACGGAATCCAAAACTTCTTTCTTATAAGCCCTCAAAACACCTGTAACCGTACGTATATTTTCTCCCATGGCATATCCAACAATTCTATTGGCCATTTTGCTTACAAATAATCTTAAAGGGGGTATATCCTCAGTTTTACCGCCATCCATATACTGAGATCCAATTATAACATCGTTTGATTCGTCTANNAGCTTAACATCGTTTGATTCGTCTAGATTCTCAAAAAGTATGGGAATATAAGATGGATCGTAACTTAAATCCGCATCAATGGTAATTATAACATCACCTTCAGCTTTTTCAAAACCAGTTCGCAATGCTCGACCCATACCCATGTTTACCGGGTGCTTTAAAACATGAATGTTAGAATTGTTTGATTTAAATTCCTCTGCTAATTTAGAAGTATTATCAAAGCTACCATCATCTACCACGATAATTTCATGGTCCCCATATTCAATTAATAAGTCTTCAACACTAGTTAATGTTCGCATAACATTGTCTTCTTCATTGTACATGGGGATAATCACAGAGATTTTCATAATAATGAATAAGAAAGACTATTATTTATTCTTTTCCAATAAAATATTTCAATAGGATAAAAATTAATAATATTTAGGAAAATAATAGTCAATATGGTGTGTTCCTTTAATCTGTGCTTGATATGTAGCTGGTAAAAACTCTCACTTGCTTTTTTCTTATTTATTCATGATAACATAATGCAATATCCAAAAGGAACCAATTTCAACAGATTGAATCAATCAATAATTTGAAAAGCTTTAAAATGTAGGTAGTAAAATTTATAAGGAATCATTCAAAAAAAAGGGATTTATGGAATTAAATACCAAAAATATTTGTATTGTTGCTATTTTTGTTTCTGTTATTCTATTTATTTTGATGCTGGTGTATGTGTGGAATTTTACCGTTGATGATGCCTTTATATCGTTCGTTTATGGTGAGCATTTGGCTAATGGGTTTGGGTTGGTATGGAATATTGGTCAACCACCTGTAGAAGGTTATACTAATTTTCTATGGGTTTTAATGATAGCATTCATATTATTACTGAAGTTGAATCCGGTAATTTCGATAAAATTGATTGGTTTGCTCTGTTTTTGGGATTATTGTTTTATTTTGGTTCATAACAAATGA
>PMNN01000142.1 GCA_003161815.1 Methanobacterium sp.
TAATAATTGTAAAAAACTTGTTATCATCCTTAAAGGTTCTCGTAAGTCATGAGATGCTATATAAGCAAACTGTTCCAATTCTTGGTTGGAGCGTTTTAATTCCTTCATGCTGCGTTTCAATTCTTCTTCAGCTTTTTTACGTTCTGTAATGTCAACTGCGAAACCTATTATGCCAATAATGTTATCATTTGAATCACGATAGGGTATTTTATCCGTCTGAATATATCGGACAATATCCTTGTACATTAAAGGTCCTATAATATCAACTTTTGGTTTTCCAGATTTCATTACCTGTTTATCATCTTCCCAGTAAGCCTCTGCCTGCTCCTTAGATAAAATATCAAAAAGTGACATACATTCCAGTTTCTCTGGGGGCAACCCTAAAAATTCTGCATAAGCCTTATTCACTTGTAAAAAATGATTCTCTTTATCTTTATAGAAAATCCATGTGTTTGATGAATCAATTATAGTTTGTAACTCTTCTTTTTTCTCACGGAGCGCATTTTCAGCTTTCATTTGCCTAGTAATATCATGGATTATAGAATAAAGAAGGTTTTCATCACTTATAATAATGGTACCACTGTAAACATTAACATCACGAATTTCTCCATTAGCTAAACGATGTTTAAATAAAAAATGATTATTTTCACCTGATTGGGCTTTTAACATTTCCCCAAATACTTCTTCTTTCGTAAGCATATTAATATCAGTTATATTCATTTTAACTAATTGTTCCTTATTATAACCGTAAAAAGAAGCAGCTGCAGGATTAGCATCAACAATTTCTCCAGTTTTAGGGTTAATTAAAATCATTGCAGCATGATTATTCTTAAAAAGACTTCTATACCTTCCTTCACTCTCTTTCAACGCTTTTTCTGCCTGCTTGCGCTCGGTGATTTCCTTACCAATGCTAAGCATGAATTCTTCTCCTTCAACTCGGATAATGCGTGAGGAATAAAGAATATCAATGAATGAACCATCCTTACGCCTGTGACTTAACTCAATGTTATACACGGATCCTTTTTTCCGGACCTTGTCAAGATAAGCATTGCGTTCCTCATGATTCCATAAATTCAGCTCTATTGGTGAGCGTCCTCTCACCTCTTCTCGAGAATAACCAATTTGGTTTAGAAATTCCTGATTAAAATAGATAATTTTACTATCTAATACTCTTGAGAGGACTATTGCATCAGGACTAAGTGCAAATATGGCGGATGTCATATCTGAAAAATGAATAGGTTCTAAACCAACCTTATCATCAAATTTTACCATAATAAAACACCACTAAAGAAAAATATTTTCAGAGATTAGAATATATTGCATATGATTATTGGAGATATCTTAATTAAATATATTATTTTTTGAAATATAAAACACAAAATAAACAAATTAATCTTACTAGTGTACAAATTTTCCCTAACAATTAGGAGAAAAATTAAGATTTGAATGAAAATTAATTTAAAACTTCAACATGAATATCTTAATGGGATTGTTCTCTGGATATTTCATCAAAGAGACCATTAATAAGATTAAAAAATACATTATCGCTTAAAACAGGTTCCATACCTTCAAGTGAAACTTCACTCTTTAAATTAGCGAATTTTATAGCCCCCGTAGTAGGCTCAGCCCAATAAGGTTCCTTTAACCTATAAACTCTTAATATCCAAATAAACGCTGTTGAACCAGTCATATAACTCTTAACATGATCACGAGTCCAGATATAATATTTAGCTGAAGGAATCCATGAAACAGGTTTCTCGGTTATCTTCTCTATAGTAGCATAATATTTAATTAATACTTTATTACTCTGTTTCTCGGGTAAAACATTGTTCTCAACAAAATCATGGTAATTAACTTGGAAATTATCCAAATAATCATCCTTGGATGCATAACTCACTGTTGGATACAATAAAAAATCAGTAACATTCGTTTTATAATTCCGTATAAGAATAGCCTGTTTCCCTTGACCCAATGCTTCTATGATGGCATTCCATTCCTTAAGACACTTATTAGTTGACTCCATAGATTATCACTACAAATACTAAATTTTTTAATTTCCCAAAAAATCTGCCTTATTCCACTCAAAGAATACAAAAATCTTGAATTAAATTTAGTTGAAGAACTATAATATCTATCAACTTAGGGATACATGATTGAAATTTCCACAATGTAAAGGAGATCATATTAACGATAAAAATTTATTCTATCAATTCTAAACACATTAACCCTCAGTTAATAGTAGTATATACTTTATAAGTTAAATGTTTTTTACTTAAGAGGATTAAATTTTTCTAAACAAATAAATTAAATCAGGGAAATTAATGTGACAAAAAAATATATAAGAAGCTTAAATTTAAAAAAAACACGATTTAATTTTCCAATAACCTTTAAACTACATAAAGTACTCTTATATAATAATTTGTTCAACCTGAAAAATATTGTCAGATACCAGAATTTCAAGTTAAAAATAAACTTAAGAAAATAAAAATAAAAAAAAGAAAAAAAAATTTTTTAAGCCAGTTCTTTAACAGCTAATTCAATATCTNNTATTGGAGCTATTGGTAATTCACCCATATTAATCACTAAAATATAGTTTACTAACTCCATAATATATAAATATATCGATTAATAAGAGGCCTCAAAACCATAAATCATAATATGATCCATAAAATTCAAAATTAACTCAAATTATTTATGAGTTGATATATTTTACTATTTCATAATCATATTTAATTTATTTCCAATNNTTCATACGAGTTATTATCATTCATATCTGAAATATATTCGTCTATTATCGGTTTTAAATTCTCTATTTCTCCAGGATTTTTTAAATCCTTATCTTTGAAACAAGCAAATATTTTTATTTTGTTTAAATCTTCATTCATAATACTACTACCAACAAATTCGAGCATCATAAATCACATCCATAAACTTACTCATCATAAAAAGAATATAAAATTATCTAAAGTGAAATGTAATCTTGAAGTTCTNNAAACAAATTAATATTCATTTATTAATAAAATTTGGATTCGATAAAAAAATGCCTTCGTACATGTAAACATATGGAAGGTTTTTAACAAGAAAAAATAAATTATTAATTAAAAATCTGACTAAAGTCTTTGCAGAGCAAATTATAAGCAAATTAAACTGGGATGTGTTTTTATCAAATGCTAAATCTATTAAAGGATTCAGAATTTCTCTTAAAAAGACTCGTTATACCTTTAGCAGTTTTGGCGATTTTTTCACTTATCGTAAGTTTTTTTATTATAAAACAAAGTTTTTATATTACCTGGAAATCATTATTTCTGAATCTAGGGGTCACTTCTTTAGGTATCATAATAACACTCAGCTATGTAAACTGGATTTTAAANNGATTTTAAATGAACATGAAAATAGAAAATGGAAAGATGTTCAAATCAGTATCCACAATAGAATTAAACGATATCTAATTGGCACTATAATAACATTTCGCGTAAGTTTTGGATTTGATTTAAATGTCTATTCATCCGACTTCATGGAATCATTCGATTTAACAGATTCTTACACAGATGTTTCACCAGAATTCTGTGAAGAAATAATTAATATTGGCGAAGACGTTTTAAGACCAGTCATAAATTCAAGTATTAAAAATATGAACCAAGAAGAATGGTTCCAATTTACCAAAAATGTTGAAGTACTACAAGAAGAAATAGTAAGAATAGTCGATTTATTCTTATTTGCAAACAAAATTGAACCAAAACTATTTTCTGATTTACTCCAAATAGAAGATGAAATAGACGCATTTATCAAATTTTATTATGCCATTCCAAATTTTTATGGCGTACCTGATGAAAAAATTACTAATAAAGGGGCGCTTAAATACAAATCCCATCTTTACGATAATATGGGAAAATACCTTGACAACATAATCTCTCTAACAGTGGGATTATTGGCAAAAATGGACTAATTTCTTTAGGTATTATGCAATTTTTTTTGAAAATAATTCAATGGAAAAAAATAAAATTTATTTCATTGTTTCTGGTACATTTCTAGTATTTCGGTGGTGGTTGTTGCTTCTTCAGCGCTTTTTTCAGGTCTCCACCTTATAAATCGGGGGAATCTGAGTGATATTCCTTTTCCAGCTTCATCTTGAGCGCAGGTGTGAATGGGACTTTTGGTTAATTCTGCGCCTAATACTTCAACTACTATATTAGGGTTGAAATAGTAAGTGGGCTCCACGGATTTTAAAACTTCTGCTCTTGCGGGTTTATTATCCCTTAGATGTTGCTTAAATTTTGGTGGTAATTTTTCTAGTTCCTCGTCTGAGAATCCAGTGCCTAATTTACAAACTGTCTGGAAGACATCGTATTCTGGATTATATGCTGTACATAGAAGTGAGCCATAAGTGCGTCTTCTTCTGCCTCTGCCTGAATAGGCGCCTATCACTACTAAGTCTAATGTGTCTCTTAATTCGCTTGCGTAATCTTTCTTCCATTTTATCCAATAGTACTTCCTAGCACCTGCTTGGTAATATGATTTATCTGAGCATGATTTGCAGACTACGCCTTCTAAATTTTTATCAAGACATTCCTGGAAATATTCATCTATTCCATCGAGATTATCAGTTAATCTACGGCCGGCCGCTTTAATTAACTTATTATTCTCTATTATTTCCTCTAAATTTTTCCTTCTCTCGGGATAACTTTTCTTCATAAGAGATCGACCGTCTCGGTATAAAATATCAAAAACCATATATCTGACGGGGATATCCTTCATATACTCCTTTACATCATATTTACGTCTTCTTTGCATTAATTTTTGGAAAGATTTAAATTCATGATCTTTAAAATTATATGCCACGGCTTCTCCATCTAAAATGGCTTGATCGCTTTTAATATATTTTTTAACATTTTCAACGATATCTGGATATTGGCTGGTTACATCGGTTAAGCGTCTTGAAAATAATGTTACTTCTTGACCGTCTTTGTGAGCTTCAATTCGTTCTCCGTCATATTTTTCTTCAGCTGCAATTATAGTGGAATCAATTTTCTGTTTAATTTCACTGAATTCATGGACTCTTTGGGCTAGCATGGGTCTCATGGGAATATGTAAGGTTATTTTTATCTTCATAATTCCCTGTATCCCTTCTTTATCTAAAACTCGTGCTATTAATCCTATATCAGAGCATACGTTATGGGCTCTCTCTAGTTTAGGTTTTTCTTTCTTGGATCCTAGAAATGCGGTGGCTAAAGCGTTAAGAACTGTTGCTTCTCCCACTCCGAATTCCATGGTTCTAGTTACTAGTCTAACTAGGTATTTTCTTTCGATGGGCGATACTATGCTTAACATTGCTGCTAGAGTTTTCTTCTTCATCTCTGCACTACCTGATCCGTTGGATGTGGCTATTTTCACTAAGCCGTTGTCAACTTCTTTGATGGTAAGACCATTTTCTGCATCAAAATAATCTTTGAAATGATTACTACTATTTTTAATGGTTTCAAATGCTACCTCACCTAAATCACCTATATTGTTTGTGATGTTCTTTATTACGTCGATATCAACATTTACGGCGAGTGCGATGGATTGTTGCACTATTTTTTCAGCTATTCCTAATGTGATTTTTTTATAACTAGCAGCTATCTCTCCTAGAGTGTAATAGCAGATTTTATCAATTTCATCTGGATCTGCCTTTTTGATAATATCGGCTAGTATTTGAATCATTTCGGTTTGAGAGCTAACCTTCTCTAATTCCTCGAAAATTTCAGATAACTCTTTAAATTGCATTTAAATAAACCACTTTTTATAAATTAATCCAAAAATAAATCGTTATGTAAATTGTGTTTTTAGGAGCTATTTTTTCATCCATTCCCCTGATTCTTTATTTTTATGATAGGTTTTCTGCACAGCACTCCAGGCGACTTTAAAAGCAACTTATTCACGTGAAGCGTTTCCTCTGCGTTGTTCAGGCTGTTCATATTCAGTCCATGAATTGTTGAAAGCTTCCTTGAATATTTCCTGTGCATGTTCCGGCAGATTTTCCGGAACACTACTTGGTAAATCATCTATATTTTCATATGGCAAACTAAAATCACTCCATCATGATTATATTATTTTTTGGTGTTTGGATTTGATAAAATTTTTCATCCAACTGACGTTGGAGTTCTACGGACTACAAAAAATTAAATTTTGGAAAATCTGTTTAATGTAGAATTATTTATAAAAAATTTTATTAAGACTATAGGAAAAAATTTAATCTTAAATATAAAACTATATTCTAAGACAGGTAAAATGTAAATTCATATCTAAATACTAACTCACGATAATTTACCACTATTCTAGAAAAGTTTTTTTATTAAATTAAAAGGGATGATGCAATATGAAGGATAATAATATTCCAAAGGATTATGATCACCAAAAAGAAGGTGAATGGCAGGATAACTGGCGAGAAAATGATTTATATAAATTCATTGGCGATGGTAATCGTCCATCATATATTATAGATACTCCCCCACCATATCCTACTGGATCCATCCATATGGGCCATGTATTAAACTGGCTCTATATGGACATCATAGCTCGGTATAAAAGGATGAACGGTTATGATGTGCTTTTCCCTCAGGGATGGGATTGTCATGGCTTGCCCACTGAGGTTAAAGTTGAGGAAACTCATCATATTAAAAAAAGCGATGTTACCCGGGAAGAATTCCGTAGAATGTGCATAGACCTCACACGGGGTAATATTAAGATGATGAAGACTCAGATGCAGTCCTTAGGTTTCTCACAGGATTGGAGCAGGGAATTTGTGACTATGACTCCGGAGTATAAACGGAAGACTCAACTCTCTTTTCTGGAGATGTATGATAAGGGACTTATATATCAGGCGGTTCATCCGGTGAACTGGTGTCCGCGATGTGAAACTGCTATTGCTTTTGCTGAGGTGGAATATCATGAAAATAAAACTTATTTGAATTATCTGGAATTCCCGGCGGCGGATGGTGAGGGTAAAGTTTCCATTGCCACCACTAGACCAGAATTGTTATCTGCTTGTGTTGCGGTTACAGTGCATCCTGATGATGAACGATACCAAGATTTAGCTGGTAAATACTTGGAAGTACCGTTATATAACCGTAAAGTTAGGGTTATAACTGATGAGGATGTTGACCCGGAATTTGGAACTGGAGCAGTTATGATCTGTACCTTCGGAGATAAAACCGATGTATCATGGGTTAACCGTTACCAATTAGATATAATAGAAGCTATAACTGAAAAAGGAACTATGAAGGAAATAGCTGGTGAATACGCTGGCTGCACTATCGAAGAATGTAAGGATAAGATTATAGCTGACCTTAAAACAGGGGGACTTCTACAGAAGCAGGAGAAGGTAGGGCAGAATGTGGGTTTATGTTGGAGGTGTAAGACACCCATAGAGATACTAGTTAAAAAGCAATGGTTCGTGGCTGTTAATCAGTTAACTGGAATGATCAAGGACACCGCGAATGAGATGATTTGGAAACCCGAGCATATGAAAACACGTTTACTTAACTGGACGGATTCAATGGATTGGGATTGGTGCATATCTCGTCAGAGAATCTTCGCAACACCCATACCTGTATGGTACTGCCAAGAATGTGGAGAAATCCAACTCCCCGACCCTGTGGATCTTCCAGTGGATCCCACTAATGATCAACCCAAGGATAAGTGCACCTGCGGTTGCACAGAGTTTACGGGTGAAATGGATGTATTAGATACTTGGATGGATAGCAGCATCACCCCTATGATTATAGCGGGTTGGCCTGAAGCGGATTATTCTAGTTTATATCCGAGTGATTTACGGCAGCAGGGTCATGATATTATAAGAACCTGGGCTTTTTACACTATATTAAGATGTAAAGTATTAACTGGTATGCCACCGTTTGGGGAGGTGGTGGTTAATGGTATGGTTTTCGGTGATGATGGACATAAAATGAGTAAAAGCCGAGGTAATGTGATAGCACCCGAGGAAGTTATAGGTAAGTATGGTGCTGATGCTCTTCGTCTGTGGGCTGCAAATAGTGTTCCTGGTTCTGATGTTCCATTCGTCTGGAAGGATGTGACGCATGGTTATAAGTTTTTAAGGAAGTTTTGGAATGCGTTCAGATTCATTAATATTCATATAAGTGATTATCATATGAGTAGAAGTGAAAATGAGATTCTAGAGGATTTAAATCCATTGGATATGTGGATGTTATCTAAATTAAATAGTTTAGTGGAGATTGTAACTCGAGCGATGGAGTCGTATAATTTTGCTGAAGCACGGGTTAAGATTCAATCTTTCATTTGGCATGATTTNNCAGGAAACTGTTAAATACACTCTCCAGAAGGTTATATCTATTTCACTTAAACTGTTATCTCCTTTAACTCCGCATTTCACCGAAGCAGTCTATCAATATTTAGATGAAGGGGATATTAGTATTCATAGAACCAGTTGGCCAATGGTTGAAAAAAATCTTATTAACTCGGATGCTGAAGAACTGGGAGAATTAGGAGTGAAGATTATAGGAGATATCAGAAGATTCAAATCATCATCTGGAATGCCTTTAAATACTCAGCTTAAACATACGATTATTTATACCAAGGATGAAGTGCTACACCATCAGTTAAATCAGTTATATAATGATATTAAGGGGACGCTGCGTATCCAGGATTTACAGGTGGAAATGGGACAACCCCATATTATGGAAAAAGTGGTGGAGATTATTCCCCGCAAGGATAAGATTGGACCTCACTTCCGTGGTGATGCACCAGTAATCTTGAAATATCTGGAATCAAAAGACCCTCAATTAATAGTGGAAGATCTTAATAGGGATGGTGAGATTTTAATTGATGGTTTAAAGCTCACTAGTGATTATATTAAAACTAGGAAAGAGATTATAAGCAGTACCGGGGAGAAAGTGGATATTATACACTCCGATGACTCTGATGTGGTAATTGAAATAGTAAAATAAAAGTTTTATAGAAGAGATGGTATTGAAAATGGAATTAGAAGTTCAAAGAGCAGATAATATCCTAGGAGTAGTTAATGCTCCACCCTCTAAAAGTTATTCACACCGAGCTTTCATAATCGCCACGTTAGCTGAGGGAACCTCCCAGTTAAAGTATCCACTCTACAGTGAGGATACCATGGTGACCCTTGAAAGCTGCCGATCCTTCGGCTCAAATATAGAAGCTAAAACTAGTGAATGCATAGTTAAAGGCACGGGTGGAATTTTCAAAACACCCGATGATGTGTTAAATGTTAAAAATTCAGGCACCACCTTAAGAATCATCACCAGCGCCGCTAGTTTAGCTCCCAACTATACGATAATAACGGGTGATAATTCATTAAGAAAAAGACCCATGCATGATCTCATCCAGGCACTTCAGAAACTAGGCGTATCAGTTATTTCAACGAGAAATAATGGTAAAGCACCGATCATTGTTAAGGGTGGTTTTACTGGTGGTGAATCCGTTATAAAAGGGGATGTCAGTTCCCAGTATATTTCATCCATCCTCATCTCGGCTCCATACGCTGATCATTCCGTGGACCTTAAAGTTATTGGAGATTTTATATCCAAACCTTACGTTGATATGACACTGGATATTATGCATAAATTCGGGGTAACTGTTGAATACCAAATTTCTGAATCATCATTCCATATTCCACCTCAAAAATATAGAGCTACACCATATACTGTTGAGGGGGATTATTCCTCTGCATCTTATTTAATAGGTGCTGCGGCAGCTTTAAATTCAGATTTAACTGTTAAAAACTTGAATTCCAATTCAAAACAGGGTGACCGGGTGATTCTGGATGTTGTACGGGAGATGGGGTGTGATGTTAAACTTAAAAAGGATGAAGTTAAGATAATGAGCCAAGGAAAGCTTCAAGGATTAGATGTGGATTTAAGAAACACTCCGGATCTCCTTCCAACGGTAGCTGCATTAGGGGCCATGGCATCTGGAACCACCAGGATAAGGGGAGTTGAACACGCGCGATACAAGGAAACAGACCGCATCCACACCTCAGCAATTGAACTCACCAAACTAGGTGCAAAGGTGAAGGAGGAAGAGGATGGTCTCATAATCCGGGGCGGAGTTCATGGGGGAGTGGTTGATTCTCACCATGATCATCGGTTGGTTATGGCATTATATTTAATTGGTTTGAAAGTGGGTAAAGT
>PMNN01000037.1 GCA_003161815.1 Methanobacterium sp.
AATATAGATTTGATAGTGATGGGTACTTCAGGTAAACATGGTTTAGACAGATTTTTACTAGGAAGCGTCACTGAAAAGGTAGTTAGATCAGCTAAAGTCCCTGTCTTAGCTGTTCACTAATCGTAAAACTTTACTTTTTTTGTAAATCAAAAAAATTATTTCTAATTTTTTTGGGATGGTGTAATAACAATGTTAGTAAAAGATATCATGTCAGAGGACATACACTACATCCAAGTTCCCGGCAATCGTTCTAATGCCATGGCCTTAATGAGTGATAAAAAAGTTTCAGGATTACCTGTGGTAAAACACAACACCAAAAAACTAGTGGGAATGCTTACTCGATCTGATCTGGTGAAAAATCCTGATGAAGAGCAGATAGCACTTATTATGACACGGAACATCATAACTGCATATCCAGATGATGATTTACAGAGCGTAACTGAGAAAATGCTGGGAAATAATATAAGAAGAATTCCAGTAATTGAAAATGATGAATTGGTAGGTTTAGTTACTGCTTCTGATATTATTAATAAAGCCTTATGGAAAATGGATATCAAAGAACCTGCTGAAAACTATATGATCAAAAACATACCTACAACTTGGGAGAGAACCCCATTAAACATCGCTTTCGAGATAATGCGATATTACAACCTCAAAGTTCTCCTATCCCTAAATAAAGACGGTAAATTATCTGGAATACTGACCGAGACAGATTTTATCGAAGAAATTGAGATCATATCCGAGAGAACTATTCACAATACTTCTGTGGGTACAGAGGGAGATAAGTGGTCTTGGGATAGTAAAAATGTGCTTTATGTCATTAAAAATCATCTTAAGTTTTCAGATAAAGAAGTTAAAGATGTTGCAACCACTGATCTGTCCATAGTAACTACTAAAACGTCAGTGAAGGAATGTGCAAATAAGATGCGACAGAAAAGTATAGATCAAATACCCATAATTGACGTGGAAGGAGAACTTGTTGGATTGGTAAGAGCNNTAAAAATAAGATCAAAGGACGGTGACATTACTATTGTCGCCAAGAATAATGGAAAAGTCTCAATAAAACCTATAAATTTGAAGTTCATAATGGCTAATTTATGGTGGGAGAAAGAGCCAGAATTGGAAACCTTCTTTAATGTATTGGAATTAACCATAAAAAGAGCTGTGAAAGAAGTTTATCCTCATCATAAACTTTTTATCGATTACACTTACACTGCAAATGATCTTCTACACGATGCATCAGAAATAAATGTGGAAATAGATCATTTAAAAGCTGATGATGTGGAAGTTGAAGTAGAAGGAGATAACATAATACTTCTAGGAAATGATGAGCGAGGATTCTTTAAAAAATTAACTAGCCGCCGTAAGAAGATTGTAGAAAATGTGCATAGGGAACTTTAAGTGAAAATTATTATTAATTAATTTTTTATTTTTAATAAAATCTGAATTTAAAATTTAATATTTATGAAAAAAAATAACTCTTAATCTTTAAATCACTCTCCTAATAAGAGGTAATACTTTCACCATCAAATCCCGGGCATCTTCCCTGTCTTTAACTCTACGAGCCACAATTTTACCTTTTCTAAAGATAGTGACGTTACGACCCCCAAATTCCATCATAATTACACCCATTTGAATAGAGCATTTAATATCCTCTCCCAGTTCCTCCAATTCCTTACAGGTATCCTGAATGTTGATCTCAAATGGAAGCTCAGTTTCAAACATTATTTTATTAGCCTCATCCTTACAGGGTTTATAAATTACAATATCTTTTTTTGAATCTCCATTACCAGTTACATCCAACAAAACTTTCTTAAATCCAACAGCATTTAACTCAGAACTTATATGTCTCAAAATTCCATTATTTAAAAACATATCTACATTAGAAACTTCAATGCGTGCTTCGCCATCATCATCCCGTACCCTGATAACTTTTTCTCTAGTTATATTTTTTATTAAAGTTTCCCCATAGGCTATCCTATTTATTTTTTTAGGAGTTATTTTAGCACCTGTAGATATGCGAGTGGCATAACAAGTAGTAGACGATGAATATTCTAACTTAAACAATTTAAGTGCGTTACGAACATCTTCAGCGGTCATTCCACCATAAACTAAAGGAGTTAATATTTTTTTCTGGTAATTCACCATTATTCCCGGCCGATCGTCCAGAAGGTCACTTATATTAGTGCCATCAGCTATGTTCTCAAACTCTTTAGTTTGGGCAAATTCCTCAAGTTTATCATACATTTTATTCTTGCAGATGTAACATCTTTGCGGTGGATTTGAACTAAAAGATTCATCCAGTAAATAATTTGCACTTAAAACCTGATGAGGGATACCAATTTTCGCTGCAATCATTTTTGCGTTGGCTATGCAATCCCTTGGTAAAACTCCATTATCCACGGTGACAGCCAATGCTTCACTGCTAGAATCCACTGCTAGCTTGGCTAGTAAAGTGCTGTCTGCACCCCCTGAAAAAGCGACGATTATCCTTTTACCCTTCAGATAATCCCTGATCTTATCTAAAGACTTCTCTAAATCCATATTCAACCCCAAAAAATTAAATTAATGTTTTTATTATAAAAATTCTTAAATCATTTCCATTATTTTATAATACTTTTTATACGTTTTAAAACTAATATAGCATCTTCCCTCTTTACATCAATCCCCTCTTTATCTAAAAAAGATTTAAGGGAATTTTTCTTTTGAATATTAATATTTGAATAATTTAAAATTTGTTTATACGTTCTTTTAGGATAATAAATTGATTTTGCAATTTCCAACAGATTTTTCATTTCACTTTTAGTGATCAAACCTTTAATACAAGCTTTCTGAAAATTAAAGGTAATATTTACCAATGCTTCTGAAAGTTGCTCCATAGTCTCCTGATTAAATACTACTGCTACATCATCATCCGATTCCATATCACCATTTTTATAGGACTCATATACTCTTCCCACACCGATCATTCCAAAATCATCCAATTCAGAAGCTCGGAGAGCTCCCATACTTGCCCCGCCAACAATAGTTACATCTGACTTTAACGCCTTTAACAACTCTTTATGCGACACCGCGGGTTTCTGATGGAAAACACCGTCAATAATCCCTATAATGTAGGGTTTATCATTTAAAGCCTTTAGAACATCATCTCTAGCTACCGGACCCCTGTAATCCGCGTTTAAAATTTTTTTTGCCTCACTGGAGGGTAAGGAAGGTCCGATAAATATTATAATCTTTTTCTTTTCCATTTTTCCACGATTGATATTTTGTTTTATTTGAACTAAAATAATTTTTTAATGGAATTGACGTTTATAAGATAAATTATAGTAAAAAT
>PMNN01000065.1 GCA_003161815.1 Methanobacterium sp.
GTTTAACATGAATTATAATAAAAGTAACTCGTTTAGTATTATTAAATTCATCAAGCTTGGTAAACCTCATTTAGCTGGAAGTTTATTCTTTTATTTCTCTATAGGTGCTTTACTTGCTGTTTTATTCAATGCACCATTTGTTTTAAGTAAATTTATACNNCATAATGATTATTTTGATTTTGAAACAGACCATAATACTAAACCCACACCAATTTCTGGAGGCAGTGGAGTACTGGTAGAACATCCTGAATGGAGGGAAAAGTCTATATTAATGGCCCTTACACTTATAGCCTTATCTATTATTCTTTCTATAGTATTTACTGTAATCTTTTCTTATTCATTAACATTTGTCTTATTTGTAATTATGGGGAATGTTTTAGCATGGTTTTACGCAGCGCCCCCTATTAAATTATCTTACAGGGGATTAGGAGAATTTGGAAATACTGCGATTGGTTTCCTGTTTCCAGCTATGGGTTACTGGTGTTTAATGGGAACTTTAAATCTTCCATTCTTTATATTCGTTGTACCAATTTTATTCTTGCAAATGTTATTTACAAACAGTGTTGAAATTCCAGATATGGAAGGCGACATAAAAGGGGGTAAAATGACCTGGATAGCATTTAAAGGTCGAAGATTTGGATTCAAAATAATTGCAATTTCCGGATTATTAGCTACTTTATCATTTCTTATCATCCCCTTCACCAACTTATTCCCCTCCAACATAAACTTCAACGTAATTGCAATTATATCATTGATTCCTCTGAGTTTAGGAATAATCGGATTAATAAAAAACCCTTCAGATAAAGCATCTGCTACTAAACTTTGTGTTTATAATCTAGCATCTATAATAATTGCAGCTGTTTTAATCAATTGTTATTTCGTCTACATTTTAACCCAATCCATATTTTAAATTCTATTAAGGAAATTTGTATGCATTACACTCTTAATACTATTAAAAAAATTATTTCCATAGGAAGACCTCAAATTTTGTTTGGTAATTTCCTCCTTTTTAGTATGGGGGCTATGCTTGCAGTTTTATTTAACGCTGAATTCTTATTAAGTAAATTTATATTAGGTTATTCAATATTATTCACAGCTCATCTAGCAGTTCATTATAGTAATGATTATTTTGACGTAGAAGTGGATAAGTACAATGAACCAAACATATTTTCAGGTGGTAAGGGAATATTAGTTAAAAATCCCGAATTAAGGGAATTATCTAAAGTTATAGCAATTTCGCTAATGGTTTTATCTATTACCATTGCAGCAATTTTCACAATTCTATTCAACTACCCTGCTTCATACTTCTTATTCTTCCTATTTGGAAATCTTTTAGCATGGTTCTACACAGCTCCTCCAATTAAATTAGTTTATAGGAGATTGGGAGAAATAGCGAATATAATCGCAGCTCTTATATTTTTAGGGGCTGGGTATTTTACTTTAAGGGGAACTCTGGATACTCCATTCTTTATTTTTTTAATTCCCATCATATTTTTAAATATAATATTCATTAATAGTTTTGAAATTCCAGATATGGAAGGAGACAAAATAGGGGGTAAAATCACTTGGATAGTATCATGGGGTCGTGAATTTGGCTTCAAACTTATCGCAATTTCTGGATTGTTAGCAACTCTTTCTTTCATATTAATACCATTAACTAATCTATTTCCATCGAATATAGATTTCCGAGTCCTAGTGATCATATCTTTAATTTCACTTAGTCTGGGAATCTTAGAATTAATAAAAAAACCTTTCGACAGAGAATCGGCCACTAAATTTGCAACTATCAATGTTGCGTCTTTATTTATCATGTCTCTATTAATCGACGGCTATTTCATCTTTATATTGAGATGATTGATATAATAAATTAAATAATCTTCAAAATAAACTGATTATCTACATTTCTAATAATTTTAAATATGATTTATTATTAATATTTTAAAGGATGAATACAAATTTCAAAATTTTATTCCATTACATAATGGAGTTTGAGTATGAACCTATTGGATAAACAAGAATCAATTAAAAATCATGAAATCACTGCCGCTGATAATTTAGATCAATTTTACTGTAAAATAGAGAAGGATAACACTAAATTAAATATCTTTCTCGAAACAAAAATCGATGAAGCGCAGAAAATTGCCGATGAAATAGATTCTAAAATAAATAAAGGCGAAAAAGTGGGAAAATTAGCTGGATTAGTGATAGGGGTTAAGAGCAACATTAATGTAGAGGATTTTCATATTACCGCTGCTTCTCGTACACTTGAAAACTATCTGGGAAGTTACAATGCATCTGTGGTCGAGAATATAAAAGATGAGAATGGTATAATCATTGGAGTGACTAACATGGACGAATTTGCTGCTGGAAGCTCCACTGAAACTTCTTATTTTGGATATACTCAGAATCCCGCTGCGCCTGGAAGGATACCAGGAGGATCCAGTGGGGGTAGTGCAGCGGCCGTGGCAGCTCAAATGTGTGATTTGAGCATTGGTTCAGATACTGGAGGATCCATTAGGAATCCTGCCTCACATTGCGGAGTAATGGGATTCAAACCAACTTATGGTGCGGTTTCAAGACAAGGATTACTGGATCTTGCTATGAGTTTTGACCAGATTGGGCCATTTGCATCTGATGCTGGTGGAATAGCATTGATGCTAGAGACTATAATGGGTTTTGACTATAAGGAGTG
Source organism: Methanobacterium sp. (assembly GCA_003161815.1). Taxonomy (GTDB): domain Archaea; phylum Methanobacteriota; class Methanobacteria; order Methanobacteriales; family Methanobacteriaceae; genus Methanobacterium_A. The sequence goes on from PMNN01000065.1 coordinate 2,693, forward strand.
CACAACTATTGACTGGGATGTGCCAGATTTTAGTAATTTGATTGGTCCGGGTGCAGTAGATTCTCTGAAAGGAATGAAGTTGGGGGTGGTAAAACAATTCCTTGAAGTATCGGATGATGATATCGTTGATATAATTGAAGGATCAATCGATAATATGGAGGAGAATGGGGTTGAAGTAGTTGAATTAAACTTCGATTACATCGATTTATGCTTAGCAACCTACTACTTAATAAATTATGTTGAGTTTTTTTCAGCCACCCGTAAATATGATGGACGAAAATATGGTCATCGCATTGAAGAAGTGTGTGGTGAGGAAGTTCTGCGTAGAATTCATACTGGTTCCTATATTAGTCAGAAGGAGTACAGTGGAAAATATTATAAAAAAGCACTTCAGGCCAGATCCCTTATAAGAAAGGAGATCACAAAGCTCCTTAAAAATGTAGATGCCATAGCCGGACCCACCGTGCCTAAATTACCTCATAAGATTGGCAATTCACTGGAGCCAATGGAAATGTACGCCTATGATATTCTTACCGTAATAGCAAATCTGGCGGGAATTCCCGCAGCAAGTGTTAAAGCAGGTGAAGTTAACGGAATTCCGGTTGGACTGCAATTTCAAGCTAAACCTTTAGAGGATGCTAAAATAGTGCAGCTAATGGCAGGATTCGAGCAAATTAGGTAAAAATTGGAATTACTAAAAAATTTTCGTACATAAAGATTCATTATTTTTAAATTTATTTAAAAATAAATCTTTTTTAGAGATTTAAAGTGAAAAGAGATGAAAATAGGTATTTTGTATGTAAAGGGTGCTTTGCCTCGTTTTGAAGATTTCGGAAATTTACCCACCCATATTGTAAATGACTATGGAATGGTAAATGGTATAATGGCACATAAGACATTGAATGGGCTTATAATACCAGGGGGCAGCATAATGGAATCAGAGAGCATAGGACCAGATATCCGGGCTGAAATCTATAAAATGGCGGAAAATGGTTCTTTTATTCTCGGAATGTGTTCCGGATTCCAATTGCTTGCAAATAAGACTGATATTGGTAGAAAATCATCATGTCCCATTGAAAAGGATGGATTGGGGATTTTGGATGTTTCTTTCAGTCCCATGNNGTCCTCAGAAAATCCTTTCAGGAGTTAAAAATGACGATGGTAATGTAGTTGGAACAATGATTCATGCTTCATTGGATGAAAATGAAAAACTGGTCCAAAATATACTGAACTTTATAGATGCAACTGAAAGAGACATTAAGGGCATTAGAGATGCTAATGCTGAATTAGTAAGTAAAATAAAACAAGAAATTGGAGTAAACAGTGGTATTTATACCAATAATAACTTAAAATCACTTAAAATCCCGGTAAAATCCGAAAGAATTCCTAAGATGATTATGATAGCCAGCACAGGATCTGATTCTGGTAAAACATTTATAACTACTGGAATAGTGGGGGATCTACGTAAAAAGGGTTATAAAACTTGTGTTTTGAAGGTAGGACCAGATATAAGGGATATAGTTCCATCACTTTATCTTAACAAAGAGAAAATGGAGAATTTCTCATCGATAAAAATCGGTGATTTGGGCTGGGAAGATTTAAAAATAGTTTTGAATGATTTGAAATACCAAAATTATGACATAATCCTAGTGGAAGGTGTTATGAGTATATTCACAGGCATGTTAAATGAGAAAACACCCTTCTCATCGGCAGAAATTGCAAGGGCAGGAAATATACCTGTCTTACTAGTTTCAGCATGCAACAAGGGAGGAATTGAAACTGCTGCTATTGATATCGTTGGGCACGTGAAAATAATGAGTGAAATGGGAATTAAAGTGAAAGGTGCTATTTTAAATAAAGTTTATGATAAAAAGATAGCAAATATTGCTCAAAACTATATTAAACGAGAAACTGATTTGGAATTCATAGAACAGATACCCAAGATTGAAATTGATGAAAGAGGCAACACGCCCGAGGTGGAGATGAAACTGGATGAATTCTGTTTAAATGCAATGGAAACTATTAATAAATATTTGGAAGTAGATAAGATACTTAAAATGGCTGATTATCCTAAATTTAGGGGATATATTCACCATAAAACAATTTTAAATACCTTTCAGTAGGTTTGAATAAATTTAATTTTATTTGCATTCTTTTTTTAATACACCATCTAATTCTTTTAAAGCACTTTTATATTCGAGTTCTGTTATATTCCCACTGTCTAACATGGATTTAAGCTCAAAAGCAATTGTTTTTACTGTAACTTTTTCTTTTTTATCTTTAAGATTAGCATATCCCATGCGAATAATTGGGTTTTTATCCGCTAAATCATCTAAGCTGGTACTGCTACGTNNTGACATATTTAGCATTTGGATTCAACGGCCGAATTGCCTTAACAGTAACTAGAGGAACGTTATCATTAACTGCATTTCGAAATGTCTCAAAATTAACAGAATAACTATCCTGCAGATTTCGGGAAGTATTGTTTAGCACATGATTCAAACTATCAATAAATATATAAACTCTCCCTCCTTTTTTACCATAAATATTATCCGTTTCAGGATAGTAGGAGGTGCCTAGTTTACAAACCCATTCCATTTTATATTCATGATTAGTAATCGTTACATAGAATTCATACGAGTCTGTTTCTCCAATCTCTCTCTTTTTAATTTCTCCAACATAAATTTCGCCAGATAATTCTTCTCCACTCACTAAATCACTTAAAAATTTGGTCTGATAATCCTCAGTTTTTCCTCTACCAATAATTCCAAGATCCAGCATTACAATCACCTACTCTAAGCTTAATTATGTCATTTGATTATGTTATGACTTTCGATTAAGGACTAGCTATGAATTTTTTATTATCCTGATGAAATTTTAGTCCAGCAAATATTGGAATAAATAAAAAAAGTAGAAAAAATTCTTATTATTATTACTTATAATTGATTAACGTATTTTAGTAAATGATTTAAAAAAAAAGTTTATATAAATAAGCTTTTTAAGGTTATATAAAGCTTAAGCAGCATTATATTCTTTTAGCATATTAAATGGATTTTTTAAACTCAATATAAGCTTCGACTACTTCAGCTCCACTTAAAAACACTAGATTATTATTTTCAGCATATCTATCTACGTCGTCAGTGGTCATGGAATCCCTACTAATGTCATCCATCATTTCACAGCA
>PMNN01000264.1 GCA_003161815.1 Methanobacterium sp.
AATACACTAAAGGTTCTGTAACTTCTAAGGATGGAACTGTTATTGGGTATAGGCAGATGGGCAGTGGTCCGGGTATTATTATAATGCATGGAGGTATTAGTTCCTCACAATACTATTTGAAATTCGGTGCTGCGCTTTCTAATGATTTTACTGTTTATATTCCAGATCGTCGTGGCAGAGGATTAAGCGGGCCATTTGGAGATAATTATGGTTTGCCAAGAGAAGTAGAAGATTTAGATGCTATCCTAAAAAAAACAGATGCACACTATATCTTCGGTGGGTCCTCAGGTGGACTAATCTCGTTGCAAGCATCACTTACTTTATCAGACATCAAAAAAATTGCACTCTATGAACCAATAGTTTATGCTAACAAGTCCGAGATGGACAAATTTAACGCTGCAGTGCAGCATTTTGACAAGGAAGTATCAGAAGGTAAAAGTGTTACTGCAATGGTAGATATAACAAAATCTAACGGACATCCGACTGGAGCGTTTTATAAACTACCGGATTTTATAATGAAAATTTTTTTCAAACTAGTATTAATACAAGATGAGAGAAGTGTCAAAGGTGACGATGTAACGATTGAAGATCTTATGCCTACACTAAAATTTGATGTGCAACTAGTCAACGAGACTGAAGGAAAACTTGAGAATTTTAAAGGTGTATCCGCCGAAGTTCTGTTGCTTAACGGGAGCAAGAGTATGATCAATATATTACTGCAAGATACACTCGATACCCTGAACAATCTATTACCCCACGTTAAACGCATGGAACTTCAAGGTTTAGACCATGATTCAGCGCAAAACTATGGCAAACCAGAAATCATCGCGCAAGAAATAAAACGTTTCCTTCAATAAAATGAAGACAAGAGTAAGCTGAATACAAACTCTTTTTCATATTTTTTTAATAAGAATTCATGAAATTTTCATATTTCATTGTAATTTTCGGAGAACCCACGCCTATTGTTGAATTCATTTTTTTTAAAAAATTATTTATTATTATTTTCATTATTTTTTTCCTGAATTACCAACTGAAAATGGATAATGACAAATTTAATGCATTATTAAATTTGTAAAAAAGTGGCAGATTGAAAAATTCATTCAAAATAAACCTAGTAGAGGGATAAATGTTATGCTGCAGCTGATAAAATTTTGAATGAAAATTACAATGAAACTGATATACAAAAGGATAAAAAATACTTTACCTTAACATTTGCAGATGATGAATTAATAAATCAGGCATGGCCGTTACTAGTGACATGTTTGAAGAATTATAAACCATATGAAGACGTAGAAGTGAAAGCCGAGGTCATTATAACAGAAAATGGTAATTTTATCAAATTATATTTCATCTACCCTGAATCAAATATGAATATTTCCAATCGAGAGCTTGAAGATGGCCTCGAAAAGATGAAAAACGATTTTGAACAATACTACACGAAATTAATTAAAAAAATCAAATTAATTCCTTTTATAGAGTAACAAGTAATTCTTTTATCGTTTTTTTAAGTTCGATATCCATATAATTTAAAAGAAAAAAAATTTAAAAATCTTAAAATACTCACTTAGTTCATCTTGTCCATAATAGCCCCTATTTTCTCATATAAATTGCAGATGATAAGTTTTTTCTTAAGATTCATTTTACTATTCATTTATGACGTACTTTTGAATTAATAGATCATTTCTATTTTATAATTAAGTGTACATTCAGAATACATATCATCTGGATGATATCGAATCTGGGCCACTTGGCTCGTAGGCTACCGGGAAACAAGTGGAGTGGTATTTAATAAGAAAGGCCTGGTGTTCCCAGTGATCTATACAATAATCTTGAACCACTAATCTTTAGAATATAATAAATGAGGATAAATTATTAGTTAAAAAAGGAAAATATGTTACAGACCGGGCTTCCTAAAGGATGTACGGAAAATTAACTTAGTTAAATTAAGTAAAGATTACTTAAATAATAAAGGTATTACAGTCACATTTGATCCTTCCTCTAGGATCTCCACGTTTTTAGGAACCTCAAAATAGCCGTCAGCCTCAGAAAGCGAAGTTATAGCACCTGAATCCTTTAAAATTGGATGAGCCTGATTTCCACGGATTTTTACCAGCACGTATTGCTTTCTTCCACGAGCAGGTCGGAATCTTCGGGATAATTTAAGTTTCATCACATTATTTTCCCCAACTCCAACATTTAAAGATGATATTTTCCTTAAAAACGGGCCAATGAAAACATGAAAAACCATTAAAGCTGCTACCGGGTATCCCGGGAGACCGAATATGATTTTACCTTCATTTCCATCTTCGATTAAGCCTATTATGGTTGGTTTCCCTGGTTTAACAGCTATACCGTGAACTAAAACTTTACCCATCTCGTCTAAAACAATCCTTAACACGTCTCCAGCACCAGCTGAAGTTCCACCAGATGTTATAATGATATCCGCATCTTCAAATTCCTTAATTTTGTTTTTTAACGATTCATAGTCATCTTTAACTATCTCAGAATGTATTGGTTGACATCCACAGGATTTCACCGAGTTGGATACGGTGTAAGAGTTTATATCGTATATTTTCCCGTATTCTAACTTCTCTTCAGCTTTTATTAGTTCATTTCCAGTGGAAATTACTGCTACTTGTGGTTGGACGTAAACTGGGATTTTTTGGAGACCAATAGCACTTAACACGCCAATTTTATCGGGCGTTATGAATTCTCCTTCAGAGAGTAAAAGTTCTCCTTTCTTTACATCTGAACCTTCATTTGCAATGTTAGCTCCTAAAGCTACACTTTCAAGTATCAAAATATCTTCATCTTTTTTTTCAGCGAATTCTATCATGATTACTGCATCGGCACCTTCCGGTATGGGGGCTCCGGTACTTACTTCAATGCAGGTTCCTTCTTCTACTTTNNGCCGGTTTATCTTCTGATGCTCTAAAAGTGTCTTTTGACTTAACTGCGTAGCCGTCCATGGCTGCTCTTTTGAATGGAGGTAAATTAATGGTAGCATATATATTTTCTGAGAGAACTCTCTGGTAAGCATTCTCGATTGCTACCTTTTCCACCTTTTTTTTAAATGGAAGAGTTGAAATGATTTTTTTCACATCTTCAGGATTCATTATATTTAAGAATTCATTTCCCATATCATTCACTCTTTATCTCATTTTGAATTTTTTATTGAATTGATAAAATAATAAAAAAACTTAGACGTAAATGTGCATAATGAATTGAATACTCTAATTATATTCTCTGTTATTCAATTTAGTTAGTTATTGTTTAACTGAATTTCATGTATTTTGTGGATNNAAATACTTCTTTTTATATATATCAAAATACTATATAAATAAGGACATAAGTGTCCGCTAATATTACATTATTTCAAATTAGGATATTTTTTGAATCATTTGATTATATTATTCTTATTTGATAAGAATTAACGAATAAAAAAACCAATAATATCTTAATTTATGTGACATATTACTAGACCATTTATGATAATTATAAATTCTAGATAAAAATAGGAGGAGAGTATTTGAGTAGAGGACCAAGTCAACAAACTCAGGAAATAAGAAGGGTTAGAACACCCCGTCGAGGTGAAATACCTGGTGTGGTGGAACAAATCATGGGCCATGGAAAGCTCAAGGTTAGATGTGCTGATGGTATAGTAAGACTTACCAGAATCCCAGGAAAAATGAAAAAACGAATATGGATCAGAGAAGGTGACGTAGTTCTAGTAAAACCATGGGATTTCCAAAGTGATGAAAAAGCAGATGTTAT
>PMNN01000091.1 GCA_003161815.1 Methanobacterium sp.
TAGTTAGTTCTAAAAATAAAATAGTATAGGAGATATTGAATTTTATGGACATGGTTAAAAATCATTTCGAAGATGAAGCTAAAGAATTTGATAGTTTAATATTAAAGTTAATCCCTTATTACAATGAAATGATCACTTCTCTTATTCTAAATATTCCTTTTAATACCAGCGAAAACATTAAGGTCCTGGATCTGGGCTGTGGAACTGGTAATGTTTCAAAGATTATTAAAGAAAGATTTCCACAATCTAAGATAACCTGCATCGATCTCGCGGAGAAAATGATAGAAATGGCACGCACCAAACTCGCCCATTATGACAATATTGAATATAAGGTAGGTAATTTTTCTAATTTACATTTTAGTAATGATTACCATGTTGTAGTTTCTTCCTTGGCAATTCATCATTTAAAGACTGATGAGGAAAAGAAGCATTTATTTAGTAAAATATTTAATGCACTCGGGAAGGGAGGGGTTTTCTATAACGCTGACACTGTGCTGGGGTCAAACGATTATCTAAGCAAGGTTAATGTAGAGAAGTGGAAGAATTATATGCTAAAGAGTGTTCCTTTAGATGAGATTGAAGAAAAATGGCTTCCTACACATTATGAGGAGGATTTTCCAGCATCTTTGATGGATCAGTTGGATTGGTTACGGGAAATTGGATTTAAGGATGTGGATGTGGTATGGAAATATTATCAAGGAGCAGTTTATGGTGGAGTTAAATAATTAAGAATGATTATTAGCTTCAGCGCTTCCTTGCCAAATTATGGCCTTGGTTATTTGGAATTACTATAATAAACGGCGTTTTTTTGGTGATCGGCTCAGTAATTCTGTTGTATTTCTTCAATCTGAATAACCCGAATTTGTTCATGTACAGCTTTTTCTTATCTGTGTTATTACTTCTCTTGGTGATCCTCACCGGGCGTGCGTATGATATCCAAAAACATAGAGTTATCTAATTAAAATTATTTACTCGCCAAATATTTGTTCTACCATCCAGTTTGGATGGAATTCTATTATATCTGTGTATGATTGTCCTGTCCCTAAAAATAGTATGGGTTTATTTATAACATAACCAATAGAGAGGGCAGATCCTCCTTTAGCATCTGCATCTGCTTTTGTGAGTATTACTCCATCTATACCGACTGCATCATCGAATTTACGTGCTTGTTCCACAGCATCGTTTCCAGTGAGGGCATCCCCGACAAATATTATTAAATCCGGTTTTATGACTCGTTTTATTTTCTTCATTTCATCCATGAGGTTGATGTTGGTCTGCATTCTACCTGCAGTATCCACTAATACTAGATCTTTACCCTGGGCTTTAGCATGTTCCACTGCATCATAGGCTACAGCTGCGGGATCTGAGCCTTTTTTGTGTTTAATAATTTTAACTCCGATCTTATCTGCGTGATGAGTTATTTGTTCAATAGCACCGGCACGGAAAGTGTCTGATGCTGCGATAACAGGAGTGTAATTCTTTTCTATGAAGAAAGTAGCTATTTTAGCTATCGTGGTGGTTTTACCGGTTCCATTTATACCGACGAACATGATTTTAACGGGTTCTCCTTGTTTTCGTTTTTCAAGGATTAAGTCCCCTATATCTTGGCTGTCAACATTCAATATTTCTGATATGGCATTTTTAAGCGCTTCTTTGGTGAATTCAGTTACATCATTTCTTCGCTTAATCTTTCGTCCCACTAGATCTTGTTTGACGGAGTTTGCAATCTGTTCTGCAACTTCTAGTGCCACATCTCCTTCCAGTAATGCCATTTCTAGTTCGAAGAGTATGTCATCTATATCTTTTTCTGAGATGGTTTTGTGACGTATGAAGGATAGTAAACCTGATTTTTCTTCTTCGGAAGGTTCTAATTCTGTTTCCTGGTTTTCAGATGTTTCAGTACCTGCAATTGTTTCCTTTTCTTTTACGGTGCCTTCAGTGGATGTTTCTTTTTCGAGAACTGGATTTAAGTCTGTTTTAGCCGTGACTTCGTCTGGGACTTTTTCAGTTAGAGTTTCATCCGTTTTTTGAGCTTCTTCCTCTTCTTTGGATATTTTATCACTAATTTTACCAATAGTGCCTGAAAACTTTTTTTTAAGCGATTCGAACAAAGAAACATCACTCCGTATAATAATTAAATTTACTTTATAAAAAAATTAGGTTTGAGAAATTTTTTTTTATTGTTGTTCAGTTCCTTCGAGTTTTTGGATGAGTGCTTCCGCTTCAGGAGTTTTTCTTACTATTACGTCGGTTAGTTTTTTTAGATCATCCATCATTTTATTTAGCAAAGCTTCTAAATCTTTTTTCTGGTCTTTAACGCTTTCCTGTGCGCTGTTGATTTTCTTTTTGACTGCTACTCCAGCTCCTAGGCCTACAATCACTTCATCAGTATTTTTAATCTCTGTTATTATGAAGGATCCTGCACCTATAGGCACCAGTGTCTCTGCATCCTTTTTATCTTTAATAGTTTCTAAAGTTTCAGTTGCAGTGTTAAGATCAGATATGGTAGCTTTTACGGATTCTATTTGTTGATTAAGAACATCAGCCTGACTTTGATACGTGTTAATTTCATTTACCATTGCTTCTAGTCTTTTTCTATCTTCCATATAGAATCACTCCTTGAGGAGTTCTTTAATTAAGGGATCCTGGATTTCATCCTCTGAAATCTCCACAATCTCCTCTATTTTGATCTTGTTTCTGATGATACGATGTTTACTACCAAATTCAGAGTAGATTTTTTCTTTTATATCCTGTTCATCTATACCTTTTAATTCTCTAGTGAAGGGCTTTAAGGTGTCACCCATCATAAATTTACCTTGAATTCTAAATATTTTTGTTTTCATTCATATCCCTCAAGAAAGCCAAATGCTTCTTCAATTCTTGCCAGTTCAGGGCCGGTGGTATCTAAACTTACTATAATTCCTTTTGAATTAGCTATGGTGCATGCTCCAACTAATGGAGTCCCCTTATTTACTGTTCCAATATCAGCAGGGGTTTTAAGCGTGTTTTCCACGAATTTAATATCATCCTGACTAGATGATGGGTGCATAAGCACTCCTTTATTAGTGGCGGTAGCCACTGATCCGGTGATTGTGAAATTAGCTATGCTTCCTCTTACAACTTCCACATCTAAAACTTCAGCTATAAGATCCACTGATTTATCGGAAAGTGAAGGGTTCACTATTGCTCCAAAGTCATTGGCTAAAACAATGTTACCCAATGCCGTTAATCTATCCGGTATTCTCTCTACATCCACACCGTAGTCTCTAATGACTTCAATTTCCCTGTCGAATGCGTATCTGGATACAACAATACCCCCGGAATTTCCGCATACTAGGGCTCCAGCTAGGTTACTGCCACTTATTGGTGTTTTAACTAACTCTACTCCCAAGGATTTTTCTATTAAATCCATCATCGCCTCTTCGAGGGTTGGGGGTACTATAGCCAGTTTTTCAGTGGTTGCTACATAAACACCTAGATTAGGATTGCCAGCTAGATTAGCTCTTTTTATCATTTATCCACCATTTATTCGGCCAGCGTGACTGATACAGAACCATCCTCTTCTGTTACTGCTTTAACCTTAATTTTTGATGGTATTTTCTGAATGCCCCTCTCCCATATCTTCTCATTTACACTGGCATCCAACTTAATATCATCAGACTTCATATGTCTCTGGAGAAACGCCTTAACATATCGTATGGCTCTAGGAGACCTAATGGTCCTGGGCACCTTTTTTACATCCCGAAGTGGTATAACGTAAATTCTTTCCATTAAAATAATCCTCCATAACCCGTTTTTATACCTTAATCTTACTTCTACGCCATTGCCTCATTTTTGGATGAGTTCTTACTTTCCTTGATGTTTTAAGCATAACCCATAATGGCACTCTTCTATTCTGTTTAAAGACCTTCGCCAGTCTCAATTTTTTGGCTAATGGTCTATTTCTACTCATTTTTCTCTCCATCCTATTACTCTTGATTGNNTCCAGCTAAATTTAAGTATTCAACATCTTTAGAATCTTCAAAGCTTCTTATTTTATTTAGATCTAGTTTAGGTACTCGATCATCCCTTCTGATGCCGTCAGCGATTACTGGATAGTTTTCTGCTGCGATTTGTAATATTTGTTGGTGAATATGATTCAAACCATTATTAGGATAACCATCCTTTAGAATTATTTCTACTCCTTCCTGTAGAATAGTTTCATCGGCTTCTAATATTCTGTGCTTGAATCCTAAATTCTCTGCTGATTGTGCTGCTGCTTTCCANNTTTTCCACCACTGTAGAGTACACATGCATTCATTTTCTGTGAAATTTTATTTTCTGATGATATTGATATCTCTTTTTGAACCTGTAACTTTTTTTAAGAGTTCTTTAAGTTGTTCATCGGTTATTTTCGCCTTTATTCTTCCCGCCTGAGCTAATTGGATGAGTTGAAGTTCGATCTGATCCACGAATTCTTCTCTGGTTAGTCTGAGGTTTGCTAGTCGGCTTCTAGCCTCAGGAGTCAGTATTTGCATCATAATCTGTTTCTTTTGAGCTTCAAATTCCCGCATTTTCTCCTGGTTTTCTGCTTCAGCTGATTGTTGTGCAGCTTGTTGTTGTTGTAATTGCTGCATCCTCTTACGGCGTAATTCTTCGATATCGCTCATAAAATCCGACTCTCCTCAAAATAATTTTTTTTAGATTATTTAAAAAAATGTTTATTTATATTTAGCTAATTCTGGAATTTCTT
>PMNN01000270.1:0-7621 GCA_003161815.1 Methanobacterium sp.
GCTCAATGGGTACTTGCAGTTAGAGCTATTATTTTGATGGTTATTGCAAGTATGATTGGTAAATTTTTGGGTTTAGCTACTGGAATAAATGCAATAATATTTGTGACTTTGTTAGCATGCATAATAATTGATACTTCACTCCCTATCAGAAAAGTGGCAATTTTAGCTTTATTAGGATTTTTAATGACTATTTTAGCATTTGTAAGTGCTTCTTTAGCTCTTTCTAGTCTAGGAGTATTCATATTTTTTACAATACTATGGACATTTTTCAGCATTTCAATGTACATATTTGGGAAAATAGAAGGATCCTTGGGTTTTACATTCTTTTTAATGTATTTTGTAGCAGTATTACTTGTAAACAATCAATCTAGTACTTTAGACTGGGTAATTTACTGTATAATAGCTTATTTAGTGGCATCTATACTTTTTTTACCAAAATTATGGATGGAAAAGAAGAGAATACGCGAGATGGTATCTTTAGGTTTCAATCCAGATTCATTGCTCAAAAATGTTTTATACTCCAAAAATATAATATCAGGAATTCCCATTAGTTCTAATAATTATGAAATTTTTAAACTTGGAAGTTATTTGAAAATCTTAAGGAGTACTTGTAATTTAATAAACTCTACGCTGAACTCGAAATCACAATCATATTTTAAAAATTTTTTAGATCAAACAGATAATTTCAGCTCTCAAATTAGGAATAATTTCAACAAGAATAAAGGTCCAATCGATTTAAATGATTTTGATAAAGAACTTTCAACATTTGAATCAAAATTTTCAGCTGTTAAAGATAACAGTGAAACTGTTCTAGAAATTTCCCATGCTATAAAGGATATACTTAATAAAAGCAATGAAGTACTGTCTCAGGCTAATGATAAGAAGGTAAAAAAAATAAAAGAACCTAATAAATCTTTAAAAGAAGTTTTAAGATCTAACTTTAACATTCAAAACCTTTATATTAGACATACGATCCGTTTTACACTGGCAATGACCATATCATTAGTTTTAATATATTTAACAAGGGAAAGAAATGTAATATGGATAACAATGGGAGTTTTAATTGTTTTAAAGCCAGATATTACCAGTACAGTAGATAACTTAATTTCAAGGGTTGGAGCCAATTTTTTTGCCATTATACTGGCTATTATCTTATCATTGATTTTTCCACATTATTTAATGGTGTGGCTGGCATTTGTAATGTTGTTTTTATTCAGGGCTTTCTATCCAAATTACATGAGTTTATCTGTAATGGCAATAACGGTTTTTATTGTTTTAGTCTGGCCTACTGGAACTGTATTTGATAATGCAATATCAAGGCTTGTGGACATTGCATTAGGAGGTATCATTGCTTTTATATGTGCATACGTAATTTTACCAAGCCGAGTTACGGTTAACCTGCCAGATCAATTATTCCGTACAATTAAAGCCAACATAAAATATGCAAATCAAATTTTAGTTACTTCTCCAAACGATTTTAATTATAAAAAAATATCTAAATCCTTTAAAAATTATGTAATGGAAGAAAATAACTTAGAAGCAGCAGTTAAAAAATTAAATGATTACTTAAAGGATATAGATGATGATATATCTTTATATCAAGAATTTATTGAAATAAATAACAAAATATCAGCAGATTTAACAGCTGCAGTTGCGATATTAAATAAAGATAAAGAAGCATTAGCAGATCTAAATATTGAAATTTTTGAAATTAAAAACTCACTCCAAAACCTGGAAAACATATTAAATGGGGATATATTACCATTAAAATTATCTATGAATAACAATTCACTTAATTCTACTTATAATAAGGCTAAAGAATTAGAGCAGCTTCTAAACTGGATTATTTCAGATTTAAAATTACTTCATAAAGGTATAGAAATAGCTGATGAAACAGGTTTAACTAAACGATATACAAAAATTTAACATAAATCTTAAAAACATTTATAACTAAAATACCAAATTTCTTAATGTTTTAACTTAAAAAAACTTCCCTCTCTACACCGCCATCCACTGAATGATGAACTCAATCACCTCTCCATCAACATGACCCTCAATAGTATACTCCTGTGGAGTGGATTTACCCTCACCTGATATGAACAAGTGATTCAGCTTCGGGAAAATTTTGAAAGATGCATTATCTCTATCTTTAAGAACAGTTTTCCACCCTTCAAAATCTTTCGATGCTAAAACTTGATAATCACGTCCGCCCTGAAGAACCAATATCGCCATCTTTAAGGATTCTAGAGCATCTAAAGTACTATTATCATGTAAATCCTTCCAATAAGCTAATGGAACTCCCAAAGGCAAATCCTGAGGGGAAATATCATCAGAAATATCCGGATCCTTTAACCGTTCCACTTTAACCTTCAAAACTTCCAGATCCTTCTCCTGCTGCTCCGTCATCGACCCTCCCAAACTATAAAGATAAGTAAATTGATCTACAATCGTATCCTCTAATGAGCGAGTGATCCCCGCCATGATGATTAATCCAGCCAGATCCTGATCCTGTAGAGCAATACGCGGAGCAACAGTTGCACCCAAACTATGACCTAACAAAAAAACACGCTCCCCATCAATCCCCTCACTCTGGCGCATTAAATCTACCGCTAATAATGCATCATCTATAACCTCTTCCTTCACCGTCATCTCCGCAACCAAATCAGGAGTTAACTCTTTAGCATACTTAAACGTTCTTTTATCATACCGTAACACTGCAACACCCTGAGAGGCTAAACCCCAAGCCAGATCACGGAATGTTTTATTAGGACCAATACTCTCATCCCTATCATTAGGCCCCGAGCCATGCACCAACACCACCCCCGGAAAAGGGCCACTAACATTAGGTATTGTCAAGGTCCCAGGTAACGCCCATTTACCCTCACCCACAACTACATCAACTTCATGAAAACTGGATTCATTTACATAATCCGGAGGATTATAGACAATTTCCACGGGCATAAAGTTTAACCCGCTTATCTCGCTTTGATCATTGAAAACAACTTGAACATCGATTATTGTCCGTTGAAATTCCACTTTGATAATTAAAATCTTATAATTCTCCATTTCCGCAGTGCGAGTTAGAGTTAAATGCAGTAAAGTTCCCGCATCAGTAACCAATCCCTTCCATGACTCCTGCAATTTCGCTTCACTAAAGACACTTTTCATCTGATCATCAAACTGACTAATAGCACCAGTATAATCTGCATGTAATAATCGATTAATAAATATTCGAGCAGAAACGTTTAAATCCTCAAAAGACACTGTACTCATTTATTTTTCCCCCTTAACTTAACTGTTTATTTCAGGATAAAATGTAAGATTATATTAAAAACCATATATTTCTGGTTTTATACCAGAAATTAAAAAAATGCAGTTTTTATCATTATTAATAATTTTTCACTGATCTTAAATATTTAAACATTTTTTATAAAAAACAAAATAAAATTTAAAAGTAAATTTAAGATACTTTTCTAAATTTTACTATCTTTTTTTTCTAATAAAAAGTATTGTTGGAATATATTCTGATTAGAGTTACCATCAAGTAAATAAGCCTGTGAATTAGTATTACCATTATAATATATTTTAAAAAAATTTAAGGTGAGAATGTTTATTTATAATTAATTCCATATTTTTTTTAGAATAATTTTTCACTAAATCATATTTTAAATGTCAATTACAGTTTAAATAATCTAATTAGATTATTATTATGGAGTATTTGCAACATTATTCTTTACAATTATAATTCTTTCGGTTAAAAAGTCTAATAAATCCTCTTTTTTAAATAGTAGATAAGAATAAATAAATAGTATTAAATTAATATAAAAAGTCGCATGTAAAAAAATAGTAATAAGGAGGTAATAAATGTGAAAAAGAACATGCATAAAGGAATTGCTTTACTCGCTTTGACATTTGCTTTTGCATTAATGTTCTCCGGCGCGGTAACCGCAGCTAATCCAACCAATGCCCTGACCAACACTACTATTCAACAAAATATAACACACAACCCAAGCACTAATCAAACAGCCACCACACCCACAACTGAAATACAAACAACAACAAAATCTAACATAAATACATTAAACAATAATAATGTGGCAGATCCATATAATAATCGAACCGGTAAACATTACACCACCATCCAAGCTGCTATAAACAGCCTATACACTCACAATGGTGACACTATTGATGTAACGCCCGGAACCTATCCCGAAAATGTGGTGATATCGAAAAAATTGAATATAATATCCACCACCCCACTAGAGGCGAAAGTGTACTCTTTTTTAGTGAATGCACCCGGAAGTGGATCTAGCATTATCGGATTCAACATAACCGGAGGAACAGGTAACGGTATAACCCTAAACAACCCCGAAAACGTTACCAACGGAGCCGACAACGTTACAATTAAAGGTAACAGTATATCCGGAGGATATGATTACGGAATATATATCCTCGCATCAAATTACACTCAAATAAAAAATAATATAATAAACAACAACATCTTCTCATATCAACTAAAAAATGGGACTATAATTGGCAACACCATCACGAATGCATCTATCAGATTAGTTGCCCCTACATCAACTCTAATAGAAAACAACAATATTTCACTGGGTGGAATCTCAGAAACTTCAGCTCTAGGAACTACAATATACCATAACACGATTACTGGTGGTGGTATAGGAATTGAAGACGGTACAAACACCTTAATAGATGACAATATTATAAAGGATGGAGCAGAAGGTATAGGGCTTAATAACGTGGAAAATCTCACCATCAAAAATAATAATATCACAAACAATATTGGAGATGGAATATATTTATTTAACGGTGTATATTCCGGTACCCATGCTAATAACTTAATATTCCAAAACAACATAACCGCTAATAATATAGGCATTGAATTAGGAGCCTCATCATCAGGCAATACAATACATTTCAACAGGATTGTCAATAACAATCAATATGGCTTAGTTAACAGTGGCTCCGGTGTAATAAATGCAACACTTAACTGGTGGGGATCCAACGGTGATACTAAATTTTGGCTGAGGACAATATTTAACGCGGGAACTGGTAGTGTTACTTTTAATCCGTGGATTGTTTTAACTCTTACTGCTAATCCTAAAAGTGTTTTTACTGGGAGCACTTCCGCTATAACTGCTGATTTATTACACGACAATAAAGGTAAGTATTATAACCCAGCAACCTATGGTGTAGTGCCCTACACGGGATCTGCTGACTTCACCACCACTATGGGATCCATTCAAAACTTTAATTTGGACATTTTCCACAAAATTCACCTAATTAATTTTGTTAATGGAAAGGTAACTTCTTCTTTATTTGGTCTAGCCTCCAGTGGAGTGGCTACTGTTTCTTCGACTGTGGATGGTTATAAAGTTTCAACACCGGTTACGGTTTCNNTGCAACACTTAACTGGTGGGGATACAATAATGCAGCAAAAGTTGCCAGTCAAATACACAACAATGGAACCGGTAGCATAACCTACAACCCCTGGATTATGTTATCTATAAAAGCAGCCACTAATGTAATAAACCCCTCTTCATATGTAATTGTAGGTGGAACTTCCACTATAACCGCTGACCTATTACATGATAGTAACGGCGTTTATCATAATCCAGTTAACGGTGCAATCCCCTACACTGGATCCGCAAACTTCACAACCACTAAAGGAACCATTAACAATAGTAATTTCACTAATGGAATAGCAACGTCTATTTTAACTAATTTAAGCACAGCTGGAGTAGCTACTGTGTCTGCAAACGTGGATCATCAAACCGTATTCACTAACGTTACAGTTACAGGTGTAACTATCAAGCAATTAATCACAGCAGCAGCTAATGTTAAAAACTATTACGAGTTACACGATGTTTTACCATCCAATGTAACCATCTCCGGTCAATTAATAACCATACCACAGTTCCTACAATTACTGGTTACAGGAACAATAAACATCAGCAACGGCAACTTAAACCCATTAACAGTGGTAACTGTTAATCCAGCGCCTAATCCTGGAGGAAGCTTCAGTGCAGGTAACATCTACAAATCCGAATACCTCACAGTGGCACAAAATATTAAAAACTTCATCAGCACCAATGGACAAGCACCCAACTTCGCCACCACCAGTCTAGGAAACATACCATACTCCAAACTAGTGTACATGTACAGTAAAATCATCAACTACTATGCAAACAACAAACTACCCAATTATGTTAGCATAACACCATAAAACTTGTTAAAGTTTCAATAAAAAAAATTCCCCATGTTTTCTTTTTTTTATTTATTTTTAAAAAAACCGAGCTATTTTTAGTATAAATTCTCAGAAAGATGTATAAATTAATATCCAGGCCATTACAGTAAATTAAATTTTGTGGAAATCAATTTTTGTAAATATACATCCAAAGTTCCAAAAAAACAATCCCCACATATTTAAGAATTTAACTTAATTTAGGATAAACAACCTCAATCCCATCCTCACTTAAAACTGAGAACATTTCCTTCTTTTCAGTATGAATAGGATACACTTTCTCCGGTGAAATCTCCCTAAGCATATCCAATAATTCAACTCCATTAGCATGACCCGAACCATGCATTCCATCAGTTATTAACTGTAAATTGAAGTAATTAATCCAATTTTCAACTTGTTGGAAGTCGATTTCCATTTCTTCATTGAAAGGCTCCGTTTTAGAGTATATATAAATTCCTTTTTCTGGTTTTATGTCAATAAGTTCTTTTAATTCGAAAAAATCGCATCCGAAGATATAATCTTCTGGATCATCTTGAAGATTTTTGTAATTAATTACATTATCCAATTTAAGGAACTCTTTTTGCCAGGATTTATTATAGTCTCTTTCANNTTCAACACATGTCAAATACTCATCTCCAATCATACCCCATCCGCTCCGTGGTAAATAAATAGCGAGTTCATCTATTTTAGGGTAACCATTTCCATTGAAGAGATTTAACATATAAGCTTGTTTTAAACTGACCGCAATTGTTCTATCGGTATTTTTTGCTACATTATAGAAGGTTAAAAATCGATCCAAATCCCTTATTGGATAACTAACTATTACTAATCCTCGAGTTTGAGAAACTATTTTTGTGGCGGTTCTTTCGATAGATTCTTCTGTGACATTAGTGTATTTGTCTATCCTGGTTCCTTCGGTTATTATTGTTGTTGGATTGAATTTTTTTGATTCATTAACGAATTTTCCTGTTAGTTCTTGTCTTCTCCCATGGAAACGGAGATCTCCAGTATAAACTAGGGCATCATCATCTGTTTCAACTAGATAAGCAGTTGCACCTGGAAGGGAATGATCAACAGGGAGGCTTTTAACTTTAATATTATCAGTTAAATGAAATTCTTTATAAGGCTCTATAATTCTGATATCTCTCTTTATNNTAACCTTTTATGCTCTGGACCTTCTTTTGGTATCTTTTTCTTAAGCGTTAAATGAAACTTTCTTTTCAAGTTAAGCATATCAGAAAAAGGATTACTACCTGCTGTTTCTTCTATTGTTTTTAGAATTAAATTGGACTGTTCAGTAAGGTATATTGGTATATCTTCCCTGAGATGATGGATATAAGCAGAATGATCCATATG
>PMNN01000270.1:7671-10245 GCA_003161815.1 Methanobacterium sp.
CACCAATCTCATCCACACCACCAAAAAAATCAACACTAGTCATCCCAACACTTCTCCTACTACTTACTTGGTCAATATATAAAAGTATAACCTTACTAATATAAAATATCTTTAAATAATAACATCAGATCAAAAATAGATAAAAGTGTTTAAGACTCATAACAAAGAATAAAATCAGTATTATACCCCAGATTCAAATATTTTGACTTTAANNCCTAACCTTTGTAGTGAACTTTAAACTGTAAATTTGAATTATTATAATAAAATTTTTTATTTCAATAAAATTAAATATCTTATCTAAATGTTTTAATATATAAAAAATTTAATGAAGTATAAATCAAAAAGAAGTCCAAAATAAATGACTTAATATTCATAAAGTTTCCAGCTACTAGGACTTATCAATTTACCCTCAAATCTAAAGATTACAACACAAAGAATACAAAATTAACTCAAAGTAATAAATAAGATTGAAAATATTCATAATCTAAAGAAAATTATGGATAATGTACGATAATATAAATATGGCAAGTTGATATGACAGCGGAATTCTCATATTATGNNATTATAAATAAACCCTTTTAAATCCTTATTTTTATATAAATTGTGATTATTTATCTTAGAACATAAATTAAATTAATAATTATTAGAACTATGTAAAATTATAATTATTATTATAATGTTATTGGAATATAGAACATTTATACAGAAACCAAAATCTCTTTAAGATAATTACTTAATTAATATAAAAATATCCATTATCAAATTCGTTCAAATAGACTTTAAATTCTTTTTTTGTATTTTAGTTCNNATTGAACCATCAAGTTGTTTTACAAGTGAATTTACTAGTTTAAGGCCTAATGTTGATTCAATGTTCCTGAAATCTAGATTCTCTGGGAAACCAACTCCATTATCACTGATGGTGAGTTTATATTCATCGTCATAGTATTTTAGGTTTATGGATATTTTACCTGTTTTATCATGGGGGAATGCGTATTTTATGCTGTTAGATACTAGTTCGTTTATTATCAGTCCAAAGGGGGCTGCGGTTTCGATATTCAAGTTTATATCGTCTGTTTCGATAATGGGTGTAATATTGTCTTTGATGGAGAATGATGAAATCAATTCAAAAACCAATCTTTGGATATAATCAGTAAAATTGATATGAGTTAAATTTTTAGATTGATAAAGCAACTCATGAATCATAGCCATAGAGCTAACCCTATTCTGACTTTCTTGTAATACATTAATAGCTTCCTCCCCCTCTACATAAACCTCTTGAAGATTCAATAAACTAGAAATAATCTGCATGTTATTCTTAACCCGATGGTGTATTTCTTGTATTAGTAATTCTCTTTCATCGAGTGTGTTCTTTAATCGGATTTCAGATCTTTTACGTTTAGTTATGTCTAAAATTGATGCTAATTCTTTTCCTGTGCCGGGAATGCCAGCAACTGTCACTAAAAGATCTTTAATATTTCCTTCCTTATCCCTACCTCTTGTTTCATATTCTCTAGGTGCTTCTTCCGGTTTTTTTCGCAAAGCAAAATATCGTAGTAATTTATTTAATTCTTCTTTCACCGCGAAGTCTGTCCATTTTTTATTACCTTCTATTTCTTCCTTTGAAAATGCGCTAAGTCTTTCAAACTCCGAATTAACTTTAGATATTGTCATGTCATCATCTATTAAAATAGTAGCAGTGCCAGTATTTTCAAAAATAGCCCTATAATTTCTCTCACTTTCTTTAAGTTCCTTTTCCGCCTTTTTACGATTGTTAATCTCCTTTTCTGCTTCTAAATATAGATTTTTGTTCTCGTTTAATGTTATAACTTGGCGTAGGAGTACAAGGAAAATGATGAATCCCACTCCAAATTCTATCTGCTCTAAATGGGGAATAGATTGGTTTTCATTAGCCCATGCAAGTAGGATAAATGCAATTAGTACCCATATAAGAGGTAAATAAGAAGTTAAAATGGATCTTCGCAGCCAAAATCGAATTTTAAACCATTTATGTGGTTCGAAATGTTTTTCATAGCTCTGTAGAAAGGCAGCTAATCCTATCAATACAAAACTTAATATCCAACCAGTATCCAACAAGCCACCCGCCGTATAGGTTCCGTGCACGGTTTGGAATGAGACAATAGTATCAGTTACAATTAGGGCAATAACACCCATTCCTAGGAGTATTACCGGGCCATAATAAACTTCTTCAAACTTACTATAAAGTAGTCTCAGTAGGACAAAAAGTAGAACAAAATCCCCTAGTATGTAGATTACAGATATAATATTGGAAAAAAAGTTTTCTTGTTTTGAAAGGGTGGGTATAATCAAAAAGGTCCAGAAAATGAGACCAACTGTTATAAGTACAATAGATAAATCTATAACTATTTTAAATTTTTCTTTTTTGGTAAAGGAAATTTTTGGTAAATAATAAATACCAAGAGCAAAAAGGGGATAAAAAGACAAGTAAAAAACGTCAGCTACAGATGGGAAAGTGGTTTGATGTAAATCCATCTGCAAAATGCCCGATGTTATGCCTCCGAGGAGATAAGACAAAAATGCCACAGTCATTAGCAT
>PMNN01000039.1:0-2026 GCA_003161815.1 Methanobacterium sp.
ATTTTCGTATAGAGACTGATAGTTTGGGTGAAGTTAAAGTACCAGCAGATAAGTTGTGGGGAGCTCAAACACAGCGTTCATTGGAATATTTCAGTATAGGTGAAGATTTAATTCCTAAGGAAATGATTGAATCATATGCAATTTTAAAAAAATCTGCAGCAATAATCAATCACCAAGAAGGAAGACTAAAAGTTGAACAACAGGATCTAATAGTACAGGTTTGTGAGGAAATTTTAGAAGGAAAACATCAAGATCACTTCCCTTTACATGTGTGGATGACGGGAAGCGGCACCCAGTTCAATATGAACGTTAACGAAGTAATTTCAAATCGTTGCTGTCAATTAGTGGGTAAGCCATTAGGCAGTAAAACTCCAGTGCATCCTAATGACCATGTGAATATGTCCCAATCCTCCAATGACTCATTCCCATCTGCCATGTATATTGCAGCTGCAAAAGCTGTGGAAGAACAATTAAAACCTGCAGTAAAAAACTTATGCAATTCTTTAAAAGCTAAATCAGAAGAATGGAAGGACATAGTTAAAATCGGTAGAACCCACATGCAGGATGCTACTCCACTAACCTTAGGACAGGAATTTTCAGGCTATGTAGGAATGTTAGAGGATAATTTAAAACGTTTCGACGATGCTTTGAGGGATTTATACTATTTATCTTTAGGTGGCACGGCAGTTGGAACTGGAATTAATGCTGCTCCAGGATTTGATGAAGAAGTAGCTAAAGAAATAGCTAAACAAACTGGATTACCATTTATAACCGCGCCTAACAAATTCACGGTGCAGGGTTCTCATGATGCTTTGGTTATGCTCAGCGGCACTCTTAAAACACTGGCCACTTCCTTATACAAAATTTCTAATGATATTCGCATCTTGAGTTGTGGACCTCGCTGCGGCATCCATGAACTTGATATTCCAGAAAATGAGCCAGGTTCATCAATAATGCCGGGAAAGGTTAATCCCACTCAATGTGAAGCTTTAAGCATGATTGCAGTTCAGGTGATGGCGAATGACCTGGCAGTTACCTTAGGTGGTGGTGGAGGATATTTAGAGTTGAATGTTTATAAGCCATTGATAATTCATAATATAATGCATTCAATCCGTATAATGACTGACGGATGTCATAACTTCAGTTTATTCCTGGTTAAAGGTATGATGCCTAATATAAAACAAATTAACAAATTTTTAGAGCAATCATTAATGCTAGTAACCGCACTTAGTCCTATTATAGGTTATGATAAATCAGCAGAAGTCGCACATTACGCTCTGGATCATGATTTAAGCCTCAAGGAGGCTGCACTAAAATTAGGGTACATCTCAGAAGAAGAATTTGACCAAGTAGTAGACCCTAAGAAGATGATCCATCCTTAAAAACTAGATTTTAAGGATACTATTGTAATAAATGATTAAAAAAAGATTAGCACGATTATAGCGTCCTGATGGATATTAAAGAATTAATTAGAGCACGTACACCAATCTCGATACTAATCCTTTTATAAAACTCACTTTAAGTGTTTTTTTCCGATTGAAATTGTACTATATATTCTTTCCGGTTTGATAATTATAGTAAATCATATCTTAATAATAAACGATAGCAGTAATTAACACTCCACTGGGAGTTCTCATCTTGCCATTTAATAATGTTATTCAATTAAAATAATACTACACCCACGATGAGCAGTTATAGGTGGGCTTTGTAAGGGTATCATTAGAGTAAATCTTTACTTGAAAATTATATGGCAGAAGTAACAGGGATTTTCTAGTTAATAAAAAAATCTAAGTTAATTAAAGTAAATTATAAGTGAATATCGTAAGTGAAGGGAAAATCGACGNNGTTGCTATCGACGATAGCAAAATAAATAAGGAAATAACGGAAACTGAAGTTGACCCCGTGGATGAAATTATAAAATGGAAAGAATTGCTGGACATCGGTGCAATAAAAGAAGAAGAATATCAGCGAGTAAAAAATAAGTGTTTAGATCAGCTTATAAAATTATTTATGGAAATTTAAGGAA
>PMNN01000039.1:2056-2240 GCA_003161815.1 Methanobacterium sp.
TTTTACTTAAATTATAATCTATCAAACATAATTTTTTTTTTAATTAAAATTTATTTTTAATTTACATTGTAATTAGAATTTCTTCATAAGAATACAATTATTAGTGAAAATGAACATATATTAAACCTAATATTCTCATTAAAGAAAGGAGGTCATGTTTGATGAAATTAAATGGTAATACAGT
>PMNN01000039.1:2307-7903 GCA_003161815.1 Methanobacterium sp.
GTTTAGAAGGTGAAAATGAGATAACAATAAATTTAGAGGCCTTAATTTATCTATCCGCACTTTTCATCCCAATTTTAGAATCGAAAGAAGAATCTGCTATAATTAATATTTCCTCCGGGCTAGCCATCACGCCACTTGCAGTATTTCCAGTTTATTGCGCGACTAAAGCCGGAGTACACACCTTTACTCAATGTCTAAGATATCAATTATCTAAAACAAGCATAAAGATTTTCGAAGTTTTACCTCCCATAGTTGACACAGAATTAAATATGGAGTACAGAGATAAAAGAGGAACTGGAAATAGGGGTATTAAATCTGCTAAATGTGCTGCTGCTATCATTAAAGGATTAGCAAATGATGAATTCGAAATATTAAACCCTACTTTAGAAAATTTGAAAACAGCAACCAGAAGTGATTTAGATAAGCTATTTGAATCTATGAACGGGCACTGGTAAAAGTTAATCAAAAAAAATTGAATAATCCCGGATTAATAAAACCGGGTGGAGGGTATATTATTATGATTTTAGTCACTTCAGCATATGGTAATAATGGCAGAAGATTAATCCCCAAATTAGCGGCGGAAGGAATAGAGGTTCGTGCAATTAATTTGTCTGATAAAACAGAAGAACTCAAAGAACTAGGCGCTGATGAAGTGATTGTTGGAAATGCTCTTGATCCAGTAACTCTGAATAAAGCAATGAGGGATGTCGAATCAGTTTTCCATGTTGGACCTTCATTTCATCCTCAAGAAGCTGAAATGGGCATCGCAGTTATTAACGCTGCTTCAGCAGCAGAAGTCGAGCATTTTGTCTACGATTCAGTTCTACATCCACAAATTAATGCTCTTTTACAGCATAGAATGAAACTTACTGTTGAAAAACATTTAATCAATTCTAATCTAAATTACACTATTCTGCAACCAATGCACTATATGCAGAATATAAATATTTCAAACGTATATCATGGAGGATTGTTTATTCAGGCATCATCATTGGAAACACGCTTATCCTTTGTGGATATGGATGATAAAGTAGGGGTAGCGGCTAAAGTGCTAACCGAAGATGGTCATTACGGTGCAACCTATGAACTTTGTGGTGATGATTATTTAAATGCTATAGAAATAGCTGAAATCATGACTAAAGTTCTTGGCAGAAAAATCAAACCTAAACTTGTACCTAAAGAATATATCATATCCGGATTTCAAAAAGCACATCCAGATTATGGAAACTATCCTGCCAAGGGATTTAACGCACTATTTGATTATTATAGTAAATACGGATTTTTCGGTAACCCTAATGTTCTCCAATGGCTTTTAGGTAGAAACCCCACCACACTGGAAGATTACATCAAGAAAGAATTCAATAAAATCACCTAAACTAAATAAAAATTACCTAAACTTTCTTATTTATAGGAAATCATGCAAATATAAATTCATTTTTTTTATAAATGGAGTATAATACAATGCTTGATGATATGTTCAATGCAAAATCTGTTGCAGTAATAGGTGCATCGCATAAGAAAGGTAAAATCGGATATGATATAATGATATCTCTTTTAAGAGATTATAAAGGGAAAATAATTCCAGTTAATCCTAAAGGAGGTAAAATACATGGAATTCCCTCTTATACGTCAATAAAAGAATATGGTCCTGTGGACCTGGCAGTTATAGTCATACCCGCACATTTAGTTCCATTAACTGTTAAAGAATGCGGAGAAACCGGAATAAAAAATATTATAGTAATCTCCGCGGGATTTAAAGAGGTTGATACTGAAGGCGCGGAATTTGAGAATCAAATAGTGGAAATCTGCAAAAATTATGATATTAAACTAGTTGGTCCTAACTGTTTAGGTATAATTGATACCCATAACCATCTAAATGCATCTTTTGCATCTGAAATCGCTAGTAAAGGTAAAATATCCTTCATGACTCAATCCGGTGCTATCATGGCAGTAATTCTCGATTATGCTGATAAACATCATATAGGATTTTCTAGAATTATCAGCCTAGGCAATAAAGCCGGAATAAATGAAAAAGATTGCATGGAAAACTTCATGGAAGATGAAAATACCGATGTAATAAGTGCCTATCTGGAGGGAATAGTTGATGGTCCTGGATTTATAGAAGTTAGTAGAAAAGCTTCCAAGAAAAAACCAGTGGTTCTCATAAAATCTGGAACAACATCAAAAGGATCCGAAGCAGTCTCATCACATACGGGCACAATCGCTGGTTCTGAATCTGCATATGAAGCAGCATTCTCTAAATGTGGAATTCTACGTGCATATTCTCTTGAAGAATTGATGGATTACTGTAGAGCTTTAACATTATTCCCACTCCCCAGGGGAAATAGAATAGCCATAGTTACAAATGCGGGTGGTCCGGGGATTATGACTACAGACGCTGCAATCAATAATGGCCTTGAACTAGCCGTGCTATCATCTGAGACTAAACTAAAATTAAAAAACGGATTACCTGAAAGTGCAAGTGTAAAAAATCCTGTTGATGTATTAGGTGATGCCAGTCCAGATAGATGTGCATTTGCACTTGACACTGTTTTAAAAGATCCTAATGTGGATGGAATAATCTTGTTAGTAACACCCCAATCTGTCACCGATCTAGTGGGAAGTGCTATTGTTGCAAGTGAATATGCCACCAAATCCCATAAACCAGTTTTATGCAGTTTCTTCGGAGGAACACAGTGCGAGAAAGCGGAAAAAGTTCTTGATGATAATAAGGTTCCCAATTATGTGTATCCTAAAACAGCTGTAAAAACCCTGAAAGCATTATATGATTATAATATTATAAGAAATCAAGAATATCCAGAATCTCCCCGTTTCAATGTTGATAAAGAAGCTGTTAAAAGTATAATTGAAGATGCCAAGAAAAAAAATGTAACTACTTTAGGTCTTAGATCATTTGATATATTAAAATCATATGGAATACCCACAGTAGGTACTGCACTTACAACAACCATTGAAGAGACTGTAGAATCTGCTGAAGAAATTGGATATCCATTAGTTATGAAAATAGTCTCACCAAACATTTCACATAAATATGATGTGGGTGGAATCAAACTTAACCTAAATAATGCAGAAGAAGTTAAAACAGCTTATGAAGATATGATGGAGAATATACCTTTAAAAGAACCCGAAGCACATATTGAGGGTGTTCAATTACAGAAAATGCTTTCCAGTGGTACAGAAGTGATCATTGGTATGGTAAGAGATCCTACATTCGGTCCCATGATAATGTTTGGATTCGGAGGTATATATGTTGAAATATTCGAGGATGTTAAATTCGCAATAGCACCTTTAAATGAAATCGAAGCAGAGAATATGATAACGGGAATTAAAACCCATAAACTCCTGGAAGGAACTAGAGGAGATAAACCTAAGGATATACCATCTATTACAGATACCATATTAAGAATCTCACAACTCGCCACAGACTTTCCTGAAATCAATGAATTCGAAATCAACCCATTAATGGTCTTCGATGAAGGAGAAGGCGCATTAGCAGTTGATATGAGAATGGTGCTGAAGAAGGATTAAAAAAAAATCCTTTATAAAATTTAAAATTATATTCAGCAACTTTTGAGATAATCAGTTTGATTGAGTTAAAGAGTGTTTACATGAATTAAACTGATGGTAACTAGATTTTAAGGAAAAATAGGATATATAAAAATATGAGGATTAAAATAATTAATACTACACCAATTAAACTTCCTCTTCTCTTCTTTTTCCTGGAATAATCCTGTATTGCTTCTTTTCTATCTTCCTCATCCAAATCATCTTCTATCATAAAATATCACCCATATGACTGAAAGCCCGTCCCTAAACCAAAAACCCCTGAATATAAAAAAGTTAATAAATTTTATTTAGGATTTAATAGAGAAACTATTCATTTAAAAGACTTTTAGCGAATTCTTGAGCATTCTCCAAATCTTTTTCATCAGGATGACCTTTATTCTTCCCGAATATAAATGCTAATGGCCCATTCACATTCAAATTGAATCCTAAGGGTCTGAATTCCCCGAAACAAGTGAAATCGCCGATTATTTTACATCCTTTTTCATTCAACTTCTCCTTGATGAGATTATGATGTCTCTCACGGTAGTTTCCCGAGGTCGAGAAAATAAATACTTTCTTGTCATTCATGGATGGCATATTCTCTATAAACTCGATCAAGTCTTTATGATGCTTATAATTATATATGCCCGACCCAAAGCCTATAAGATCATACTCAGCCAAATCTTCAGGCTTAGCATCATCAACTTTTCCAAGTTTTGCATTCAAAGTTTCAGCCATGGCTTTTGCTATCTTTTCAGTGCTCATGTGATGGTACGACTTATAAATAATGAGAGTTTTCATAAAAATATCTCCTCCAATAACTCTTTTTTTAATTATTATAAAACTTCTATAATAATTTAAACTTGGTCAGTCTTGAAAAATGTCTATTGATAAAAAACCAGGGCAACCAGCTCGATAGAATTTAGCAAAATTTTTGGTGATTTTAACGGTATCACTCAAATCCTCTTCCGTTAAAAATTTTACATGAACCAAATATTCATTATACTCCCTATCAATATAATCCCTCATACCAAGATATTTTTCTAAATCATAAGCACTAGTCAAAAGATTAACTTTTCTACTAGGTGTAATTTCACCATTATCATAAGCATAATTAAAATTATCACGGATACAAATCCAAAGCCTATTCTCAACCTCACGCAAAACATCTTCATCAATCATCATTAACCACCATTATTAAACACTTATCAAGGTTTATTTATGTATTCAATTAGCTTAATTATTCTTTATTCCCACTTCTACAAGTGGATAATCATCCTTGTTATAAAATAATTTATATATTTGCACCGTTCTTTGATATCATTTTATATTCCATTACTAGTTTTGTATTTTTTTAATATAATGTGTAATCTTCTATAAATATATTGAAATAAAAAAATACGTAGCAATAGAAGATTTATGTGCTATTAAATGAATAAGATAAGCTGGTTTAAAAAAAAATGGTTAATAGAAATATAGCAGCTGTAATATTTTTAATTGTGATATGTGGAACATTTTATGCTATGTTATCTAATGAAAACATTAATACAACAAATACCGATACGAATCTATATACAAATGATTCAAATCATTCAAACAGTGAAATAAAAGAACAAGTACAAGTTATATATGATGGAAGCTGGAATGGTTCNNTATGGTGTAACAGGGAAAATAGTTTCAGCAAGTTTCCAGAAACAAGATTCCGGCAATGGTACTTTAACCGTAAACTTCCTGAACAATGGCAATATAATGGCCACAACAAGTACATCAGCCAGTTATGGCGTAATTCAAACTGCATATCCATTTTAATCCGGAATCAAATTCAAAAAATAAAAATCCATATCCATAGTGGAAATATAGAAAAAAAGTTTAAAATAATTATATAATCCTATTTATTAAATACTAAAAAGTTAACGGATTATGGTGATTGAACTTTTTATAGTTAGTTACTTTTCCTTATTTGGGGATTCAAAAAATTTCTGTACACCTGGTCGAGTCAAGTAGAATAAAAATCCTGCTACAATCAGTA
>PMNN01000064.1 GCA_003161815.1 Methanobacterium sp.
ATAGGATTTTCTAGAATTATCAGTTTAGGAAATAAAGCAGGGGTTAATGAAGATGATTGTCTTGAAAACTTTATGGAAGATGAAAATACTGGAGTTATAACCGCATATCTGGAGGGTATAGTTGATGGTCCTGGTTTTATAGAAGCAGGTAGGAAAGCATCTAAGAAAAAACCTGTCGTTATCATAAAATCTGGTAGAACATCTAAAGGATCTGAAGCAGTCTCATCTCATACGGGCACAATCGCAGGTTCTGACTCTGCATATGAAGCTGCATTCAGTCAAAGTGGAATTATACGGGCAACTTCTCTTGAGGAAATGATGGATTATAGTAGAGCTTTAGCTTTATTTCCCTATCCGAAAGGAAATAAAATAGCTATAATCACAAATGCCGGTGGACCTGCTATTATGACCACAGACGCTGCAATAAAAGTTGGCCTTGAACTTGCTAAACTAACATCTAAAACTAAAGAAAAGTTAAAAGAAGGATTACCTGAAACTGCAAATATTAAAAATCCGGTAGATGTATTAGGTGATGCAAGTCCAGATAGATTTGCATTTGCACTTGAAACTGTTTTAAAGGATCCTAATGTGGATGGAATAATTTATTTAGTAACACCTCAATCTGTTACTGATCCCAGCGGGACTGCTAACGTTGCAATTAAACACGCCACTAAATCTGAAAAACCAATTCTCTGCAGTTTTTTTGGAGGAACACGTTGTGGAGATGCTGAAAGAATTCTCGCTGATAACAAGGTTCCAACTTATCTTTATCCTAAAAGAGCTGTTAAAAGTATGAAAACATTATATGATTATACTATTATTAAAAATCGAAAATATCGGGAACCTCCCATATTTAATGTTGATAAAGATGCTGTTCGAACAATAATTGAAGATGCGAAGAAAAACAGTATTTATACCCTGGGTCTTGAATCATTTGATCTACTGAAAGCTTATGGAATTCCAACAGTAGGTACTGCACTTACAAAAACCGTTGAAGAGACTATAGAATCTGCTGAAGAAATTGGATATCCATTAGTAATGAAAATAATCTCTCCACAAATTTCACATAAATCTGATGTTGGTGGAATCAAACTCAACTTAAATGATGCAGAGGAGGTTAAAGCAGCTTATGAAGATATGATGGAAAAAATACCTCTAAAAGAACCTGAAGCACGTCTTGAGGGTGTTCAATTACAAAAAATGTTGTCTGGAGGTATGGAAGTGATCATTGGTATGGTTCAAGATCCTACTTTCGGTCCTATGTTAATGTTTGGACTTGGTGGTATATATGTTGAAATATTAAAAGATGTTAAATTCGCAATTGCACCAGTACATGAAATCGAAGCAAATGATATGATAACTGGAATTAAAACTCATGAGCTTCTTGAAGGAATAAGAGGATATAAAGCAAAGGATATTGAATCTATTACAGATATAATATTAAGAATTTCACAACTTGTCATTGACTTCCCAGAGATCAATGAGTTTGAAATCAACCCATTAATGGTTTTTGATGAAGGAGAAGGAGCATTAGCAGTTGATATGAGATTGATGTTGAAGAAAAATTAATACCCTCAAATATCTTCCATAATTTCTAAATATATTGTATTATTATATTTTTTTTATTTAGGATGGTAAGTTAAGTCAATTTAGTTGGAATTTAATAGTAAATTCTGTATGATGGGGGATTTTAGAATACTTTCTGATGAAATAAAAGCTAAACGACTTAGGAACTCTGCACTGTTAATAGTTGCTATGGGATCTTTTTTAATACCCTTCATGGGCTCCTCACTCAGCTTGGCGCTACCATTAATCCAGAAAGATCTAAATGTTAACATAATCCTCCTAGGATGGATACCCACGGTATTTGTCTTAGCCAATGCTGCTTTTCTTTTACCTTTCGGTAGACTGGCAGATATACATGGCAGAAAAAAAATTTTCACTTATGGAGTTGTTATATACACTGCTGCATCCCTTTTTGCAGCTCTCTCACCAACAGGTATCATTTTAATAATAGGGAGCTTCTTGCAGGGTTTGGGATGCTCATTGATCTTCGCCACTGGAGTGGCTATATTAAGTTCGGTTTATCCCCCAAATCATAGGGGAGAAGCACTGGGATTTTTTGTAACCAGCGTATATGTGGGACTTTTCCTGGGACCAATACTTGGAGGTTTTCTAGCCCAAAACCTGGGATGGAGAAGCATATTCCTTTTCAATGTACCATTCGGATTATTCCTATTGAGTCTAATTCTATGGAGACTTAAAGGAGAATGGTTTGGTTCTAAAGATGGAATCTTTGACCTTAAAGGTTCAATCATTTATATCCCATCTTTAATAGCAATACTGTATGGTTTTTCCACACTTCAAAGCAACTTAGGACGATTAATATTCATAATAGGCATACTTGGTGTTCTCCTTTTTATAATATATGAGATGAGGTCTTCAAATCCTATTTTAAAACTGAAAGATTTTATGAGTAGAGCATCCTCCTTCTCAGCCTTGGCATTACTTTTAATGAATATTTCTACCACAGCGTTATGGACTCTTTTAAGTCTCTACTTACAGGATTTATTATCATTAGGACCTCAAATAACAGCGTTGATTCTTTCCGTGGAACCTTTAATGGTGGCATTGATTTCTCCTCCTGTAGGCCATCTCTCAGACCGCATGGATAATAGAATCTTCTCAGCTATGGGAATGGCTGTAACTACTATAGGACTCCTAATTCTCTCTACATTAAATCTAACCACTGGTTTATGGATAATAATTACAGGTTTGATTTTAATAGGAGTGGGGCTAGCCTTATTCGCACCACCCACCACTAACATATTTATGAGTAGTATAAAAAGTGAAAATTATGGAATAGCTTCTGCAACCCTTTCAACAATGATTTACGCTGGACAAACATTCAGTCTGGGAATATTACTCTTTATATTCATCAGATATCTCGGAAATGTCCAGATAACAGCCGCTGGATTCCCTCAATTTCTCTTGAGTTTAAAAACAGCTTTCATAATTTTTGCGGTTCTAAGTGGATTAGGAATAGTGATTTCCCTAATGATGGGTAAACAAGTTAATAATCAAAAATCAAACTAATTATTTTTTTTGAATTAAAAAATTGCATATTTTAAATGAATTTGAATCAATATTTTAACTATCATTAAAAAAAAAATACAAGTAGGGTGAGAAAGGATGTTTAGAGTTCGCTAGGTGTCATTAAAAATATTTAATATGTAAAAAAAAGAAGTTAATAATAATAATTCAGAAGAAAAATTTTATTTTAAGGAAGGATTTTAATGACAGACGTTAGAAAAAGAAGCGGAAAAAAAGAACCATTTGATTCATACAAAATTAGAAGATCCATCCAAAAAGCGGGTATAGATGCAGGCTATACATTAGATGATATAGCAGAATTGGTTGATGAGGTCACCAACAAAATAGCAGAGATAGCTGAACAAAAAAATGAAATCAATACCGATGCCATCCGAGACAATGTGCTCAATCAACTTGATAAGATGCAATCTGCCATTGCAGAATCTTGGAGAAAATTTGATAGAAAATATAAACCCTAAAAAAAAGTTTAAAATGAGGAAACAAATAAATTTTATTTTATTTTTAAGATCATTTACTGGCATTAAAATATTTTTTTTTTTAATCCGAACAATTAACTTAATAATTCATTGAAGGAAACCTCGATCATTTTAAAATAAAACTTTTTTTTAACTTAAACTATATTGTGAGCGTTCTTCTTTTCATTAGTATATCTCATATAAACGTAAAAATTCCTCGAAATCATAGTTGTCACACTAATCACCAGAAACGCTGATAAGAGAAAGTTAGGATCCCATCCCCACTGGTCGAAAGTGTTCTGACCATAAAACTTCGCTAATACAATAAAGATCCATATACCCATTGATAAAAATGAACCTCTCGTAAGTAATGACCCATCATCTGCAATTTTAATCTTAATATGATGTCCAATTGCCACCCCTAATAGTAAACCAATAAATCCTGCGCCTAATAATAATGGGTAGTTTGAAGTATCAGGAGTTTCGAGGTTGACGAAGAGAATGGTTACAAATAGCATAAAGAACATTACAATCATTGTACGCCATAATCTAAACTTACGTTCACGGAATTGTGATAATAGTAGTATTAGAATGACTATAATAACTATTAGACTACTTAAGCCTATATTAGTGCCCATGATATCCATTTTAATTCTTAACCTCGAATATAATTTTTTAATTTATTTTTGAATGTATTTTTATAATATTGAGTTTAATTTTATTCAGTTAATTAAATTAACTATGATAAATTTATTTAAGAATTGGGTTTATGATAGGATGGATGATAATAATAGGAATCAGGTTCTCTTGGTTCTCTTTATCGGGGTGCTTATGGGTGCAATTGACATTGCCATTGTAGGACCAGCCTTACCTGCCATCAGAAGTTATTTCAATGTTGATAACCGAAACTTGGTGTGGATTTACACTATTTATGTTCTTTTTTTTATGATTGGCACACCATTTATGGCTAAACTCTCCGATAGACGAGGTAGAAGAGTCATATATCTCTTAGATGTAGGTTTATTCGGTTTAGGATCATTTATAACCGCATCTTCACCCTCACTAAATGTTCTACTTATAGGTAGAGCTATACAGGGTTTAGGTGCTGGTGGAATATTCCCCATAGCCAGCGCCTTCATTGGTGACACTTTCCCACTGGAAAAACGAGGAAGTGCATTAGGAATTATAGGGGCAGTTTTTGGTGTATCATATCTTATCGGACCATTATTAGGTGGTTTACTCATAGGTTACGGTTGGCAGTGGTTATTTGTAGTGAATATACCTGTAGCGGTATTAGTGATCATATTAGGTCTTAAATTTTTACCGAAGGCAAATAATAAACTGGTAAATCATTTTGATTGGAAGGGTATGCTCTTATTGGGTGTGTCAGTTACATCCCTTGCTTATGGTATAAATCAAATTAATATTCAGAATTTTTACTTTAGCCTCGAGTCAACTAAGGTTTGGCCATTCCTTTTAATCTTTATTTTATCCCTATTATTATTCTGGGTGATTGAAAAGAATGCAAATGACCCTATAATAAGTACTAGTTTCTTCACGAGTCGACAAATAAGTTTAACTAGTATAATATCTGTTTTCACAGGTTTAAATGAGGCTGGATTAGTATTTATACCTGCATTTGCCATTACAGCTTATGGTTTTAATAATTCAACAGCTAGTTTAATGCTGCTCCCCGTGGTGTTATCAATATCTATAGGAGCTCCTATTATTGGCAGAATCTTGGATAAGACAGGTTCTAAAGTATTAATGCTGATAGGGGGTTTAATGTTAGGAATGGGGTTATTGATTTTCGAATCATTCGGATACTACTTCAATTATTTTATATTGTCCGGAGTTCTCATAGGATTAGGGCTTTCTGCACTTTTAGGCGCACCGGTGCGTTATATAATGCTTAATGAAATAGATGAATCAGATCGTGCTTCAGGTCAGGGATTAATTAATATTAACACCAGTGCAGGTCAATTAATAGGTGGAACACTTATTGGAACAATTTTAGCATCCCTGGGTGCAGGAGTTAATGCTTATCAATCCGCATACTTTCTACTAGCTATTACTGCATTCATATTAACATTTATAGCATTAGGACTTAAAGGAAGAAGAGCAGAACTGGAAACAATGAAATAATATAATGTTAGACTACTATTTTTTAATTTTTTTTAATCTTTAATTTTTAGCATTGTAATAAAAACTGGTATAGATAATAGTTGAATCAAGACGGAGAAGATTACTAAATAAGTTATGCTGAAACCGTATAATACACCCATTAATACGCTTCCCAGGAACCATGAAACACCATAGATGGTGTTAAATGCGCCGTAGGCTGAGCCGCGTCTTTCTACACTAGACATTATTGCAATTGATGATCGCATTATAGATTCCTGAGCTCCCATACTCACACCCCATATAATCATCCCTAAAAACGCTAAATAAAATCCTCCCAAAAATACTAGAGGAGCGAAGAATGCTGATAATAACGCTGCTAGGATCATGATGGCTAAACCTATTTTATCGAATAATCTTCCAAAAATTAGAGCTGCAATGGCATCAACACCCATAGCCACCGCATAAAAGATGGGTATTAAAGCAGGGGAGACTATGCTTGTCTTCTGGAAGTGTTAAGTTATAAGGGCGAAGTCAGCAAACCCCGCGGCAATTAAAGCAGCAGCAATCACGTAAAGCCAGTATACCTTGTTAAATCCCTTCGCGTTTATCTGAGGAGTGCTGGCTTCTAAATCATGAGGATGAGGATAGAGGAATCTGGAAATCAATAATATTATAATGGCTAATACTGCCGGTACCAATAGAAAGGCGAATCCTGTTTGATAGCTTCCATGTAAAAAAAGGATAAAAGCCACGATTAAAGGTCCCATTACAGCTCCAATTGATCCAATGCTTCATGTAATCCAAATCCAAAACCTTGACCAACTTGGCTGCAAGCGTGGGATAACATTACATCTCTTGAGGGTACTCTAATACCTTTACCTATTCATTCGGTGATGATTAATGCGGCTGCCACTTCCCAGCTTCCAGCTAATGCTAAAATTGGTACGGCTATTAGATTAATCAAGTACCCTATTATCGTTATAGTCCAGTAACTACGTGTGTGGTCGATGATGTATCCTGAAAAAAATCTTATGGTATAACCTATTAACTCTCCGAATCCGCTTATAAATCCTACTGCGATTGCACTGGCACCTAGAATCGCTAAATATGGCCCAGTTATACTTCAAGCACCTTCGTGAGTCATGTCTGCTAAGAGGCTAACTATTCCCATTAGAATGATGAATTTAAGAGCATTATTGGCCATTAATTCTTTAAAATATGAGATCATTCTCATTAATCCCCATTCTTCACAATTAGTTATTTTTTTAATGGAAATTTTTTATAATCATGATAATTCTCAGGCAACTGTTATCCAAAGTGTAACTAAATCAATAAATGCATGTTATTTTAATGAAGCTTTAATTAAATTATATGGATGATATTCTGGTTAATTATACTATGGTTTCCTGCTTAAATCAACAATATAATTTTATTAAAAAAATTCTCTTTTATCAGTGAAATTAAACGTGGGTTCCAATAGTCACATTCGAAACACGGCCTGCCTAATAGTATACTCTCAATGATCTAGTCAAAATACATTCTTTAATTCTTGNNCATCATTAATTAAAAAGTTAAAAAAAATATTTATAAGATGGAAAAGTGCTTCCATCATCCTTTAGAGTTTATCCTGGTTCTAAGTATTTATTTGTTGTTTTTTGGAAGAGTAAGTATGAGAGATAAAATGTGAAGAAGGTAATGACCATAGCTGGTATTACTTGATTGATGAATGAGAAGAGGTTTGCAGACATATGCAATCCCACTGCCAATAAATAGAATACGAGTGGTTTATTTTTAGCGATACCATAAGCTACTAGAGAAGTGCTTGCCGCGTGGAAGAATAAACCCGGTATACGGACGTAGAATGGTACTCCGTAAATAAATACGTATATCAGAAATTCGGTGATACCAAATCCTAACCCAACTAAAAATCCAAGAATAAATAGTGAACGTTCACTAAGAGAATATCGATAGAATAATGGATAAGCCTTAGAGAATTCCTCAATAAACGGGGCGAAAATAACAATGGATAAGAATTGAGTCATGACCATAGGGAGGAAGGAATAGAAACTTTGATCTAATGCTTCTAAAAATAGAGTTATAGGTATGCTGACTATAATTCCTGAAAGCAGAAAGAAAATCCGCTCTCTCCAACCCAGCTTATGGGGTTTAATGAATATCATATCAGTTTTCTTATCAGTCATTGAGATAACATCCGAATAAAATAGAATATTAACAATTAAATTTATTTTAATAATTATGCTTAACAATTTGTTTGTATTAAAAATTAGCTCCTATTTTTCTTTCTAAATCAAATTATTATTAAATCAATTACTATTTAATGGTTTATGAATCCAAAATTATCAAGTTTAATTTAATTTTTTCATATAAACTTATAATTCAAATAATTCATCAAGATTCTATTAAAAAAAAGAATTACTAATATTATTTTTTAGGCCATTTTTATAAAATCATTATATTGTTACTCATCTATTCTCATGAATAGAATTTAAGACTAATTCCAAAATAAATAAAAAATGAGTATCAATATGATTTTTTTACAACACAAAGATAATTCTGAACTCATATTTGACGTATTTTTTCAACGAATTCAGCTACCTTAGATTTATAACTTCCATCCTTAACTTCCTTTTCCCTTACACCCACTCTAGCTATTGGTGATGCTCCAGTAAGTTCTGTCATTTTACTAAATGTACCATCGAAACTGGATCCACCCGCTGTGCAGAAGAAAGCCACATTATTAATTTTTGCCTGATTCTGATGAATATATGTTCTGATAGCTGTGGATACATTACTCGCCCAAACTGGAGTTCCTATCACCAAAAGATCATAACTTGCAGGATCATTTTTAATATTCTCTAAAGTAGTTAACTTTCCTCTGCTAGCCTGGAATCCCGAACTTATATAACTTAAAATACCCGATCGATTTTTAGTGTCAATAATTTCTTCAATATCACACTCGAGGCTATTACTAATTTCTTTAGCTACTATACGAGTATTACCCGTNNAAACTACTAATATTTTCATAACAACTACACCTCACCTAAATTTCTAATTGATGGTATAATGAAATCTATTACATAAAAATATTTATCTTTCAACATAAATCTTATAAAATTAGTATCATGAATCATAAAAATCAAAATTATTAATTAGGTGTTCATTCTTAAATAATTTAATTATAACATTAATCATTAAACTGTAGATTGGGACCCTTAAGGATAAAATGAGATTAAATAAATCATGATTCTTAATTTAAATAGTTAATGATTAAAGATTTTCATATTTTTTTAGTAAAACTTGACGTTTTCTTGACACTTTTTGACCATTTCGAATTTTTCACTTAAGAAAACTTCATTTAGTACTACTTTCTTAATTATAAAAAAAATTAATCTAATTATTATATTATTCTCCAACAACTATGGTCTAGGAGTCATAATATGTCTAAATTAAAATTATTTAAAAGCCAATAATAAATAAAAAGACTATTATAGGAGAAAAACTCCAATATAATCTTTAAAACCACCCATAAA
This sequence comes from Methanobacterium sp., assembly GCA_003161815.1. Taxonomy (GTDB): domain Archaea; phylum Methanobacteriota; class Methanobacteria; order Methanobacteriales; family Methanobacteriaceae; genus Methanobacterium_A. The sequence goes on from PMNN01000064.1 coordinate 9,245, forward strand.
TTAAAATGAAATTCTTTTTTCTAATTTGAAAACTAGATTTCATTAATTTTTTTTTAACGTAATATGGGGCGTTCCATTACTACATTTAATTTACCACCGCAAACATCACAACTAGTCCAAATGTGAATATCTCTGAAATTATCGCTACATTCACAGCATTTCAAATCATAAACTCTATTTTTCATAAAATAACAACTCCTATTTAATCCTTATTTTTTTGCAGCGAATTAAAAATAAAATATCAAAAAATAATTGGTATAGATAAATTAACTCCCTGAATTAAAAAATATCAAATTACATTATAATTTATTCTCAGAGTATAAATAAACTATGTTCAGGTTATAATAACACATTTTCTTTTTTATAATTCGGTTCAATCAATAAAATGCGTTTATACTCTTTTTCAGATTTAATACAATCTCATTTTTTAAGAATAATCGAAGAATGTTTTTACACATAATTTTTTTTCCCAGAAATCTTAATTAAGATGGATTAAGAAAATTATATTTACATAATATTTTTGGGGGTTGTTTTTCATGTTAGATTTCGGGATAATTGCTGAGGAAAAAACTGCAGATTACACTACAAAATTTTTGACTGAACTAGTTCCTGGGGAAGAAATATCCGGTGAAATTGTTATTGGAGAATTCAAAACATTACCGATGGGTAAAAGAGAAGTAGCAGAATTCTATGTAATAATAACTGATCATAAAAATCGTGAGAAATGGGTTTGTGAATTCACCACACCTTACCATCCAGAAACAGATAATATAAATGGTGAAAAGGGAGGATTATTCTATACTTTCATCGACAGCCTAACTCATGTTATTAACAAAACGCCTGAGATTTGGAAGGATAACTATTCAGTAAATTTCAACCAATTCAGGAAAACAGTTAATGAATACATCACCAATGTAACTATAAAGACAGTTCCACCAGTTAATACAGACGCTAAAAGTGTTAACCTTGAAATAATCGATGCAGAATACAAAACAGAATCCAAAAAAAAAGTGCCAGTAACAATCTATGATTTAGCGGAAGAAGATCCTATAATACTAATGGGATACGCTCGTCTACGGAGTAAAGGCGACCGAATAACAGTAAAAAATATTAGCTTTGAACTTAAATCATTATTAGATGATGTAAAAATAACCGAAGACGCATACAGACAAGCTTTAAAAAAACTAAAGACAGTAGATAAAACGGATTAAAAAAAATGTCAGTGGGAACTTGGAAAGTTCTTTCAGAGATTTAAAATATTTCAAAAAAATTATTATTTTAATAGTTTTTTTTAAGGTAATTTAACTGAAAATAATGTATTACAGGTTTTACATCTGAAGGCATATAAAAAAACTCTATTTTTAGTTACTTCTTTTTTAAATATGAGTTTACCTTCAGCTTCTTCCCCTTCAACCATATTAATAAATTCAACGTCTTTTCCATTGCATTCAGGACAATCAACTTTTCCCTCATTATAGATCCTCATTTTTTTTTCAAGTCTTCCATTTTTTTATATTTAATAATATTATTTTTTTTTACAAATTATCTTCATTGTAGATGATCGCAGTGTTATTAAATTTACACACTAAAGCTTCTCCAAACC
>PMNN01000271.1:0-427 GCA_003161815.1 Methanobacterium sp.
TTTTTTATTTATTTTTACTAGTCCGATGGGGATGGATTTCGATAGATTTTATGGATCTAAAACTGTGTTTTGATGTACTTTTAAAAACATTCGATTTTTTTCTGTATTCTTTGAAAGCTACTTCTAGATTGTAAAAATCCGGATTTTAACAATATAAATCCCGTTTTTAATCGCAGTTGCTGAAGTGCGGGTATTCGGCGTCCTAAGAATAAAACCTGTTTGGTCAANNGTGTACTCTTATGCGGTGAGTAATGCCTTAAATACTGAGAGATATCACGGAAGCAATTTACATTAATGGTGAGCAAACACTAGAAAAAATTCATAAAAAAACCCCCTAAATATGGAACTAATAAAAAAAATAACTTAAATATAATTTCTTATTTTTTTTTATTCAAGAAACATCCCCTTAAATGAGTTATAAACAACT
>PMNN01000271.1:449-2479 GCA_003161815.1 Methanobacterium sp.
ATTGGGTGAAACTATTTATAATTAATATGTGGAGACATGCTATGAAGATCTAAATATTTTTTAAATTTTAAAATAATATTATGTAAAAGGGGGGAAAATAATAATATGATTACATCTAAATATAGTAAAAGATTAAGTTTTCTATTTTTTTGTCTGGCATTTATTTTGACGATGTGTGGAGCTGCCGCTGCAGCCCCTACCAATACCACGCACACTAACATATCAACCAGCGTAAACCCTACTACAACTCCATTAAATACAACAGCAACATTGAATAATATTAACGCATCCCAAACAAACTCTAAGGGAACAGCAAAATTGCCTGATCCATCGGTTTATAATTCCAATGGACAACTTCTGGGAAGCTTTAGTACAATCGCGGATGCTGTTAACTTTGCACAAAGTAATGGCAGAAGCGGTGACACAATAACTCTAGAAAACGGTGCAACTTTCTATGAAAATAGCCTTACTATTAATAAAAATATGAACTTCAATGTATTTAACAACGGCCAAGCCACCATAGACGCTCAAGGCAACGGACCAATATTCACCATTAATGATGCAATCGTCAATCTAAATGGTATAACACTAGAATACGGTAAATCAAGTTTTGGCGGTGCAATCGACTGTTATGGTACATTAATCATAAACAACTGCACATTCCAAAATAACATAGCGAGTGATAGTGGCGGTGCTATCCAAGCTAATGGTGGTCCTTTAACGGTTAGTAACACTGATTTTGGTGTTAACACTGCTAATAATTATGGTGGAGCGATACACTATGTTAGTGGTTATCCTGTGATTATAAATAACTGCACATTCTATGCTAACCATGCAAATCAGGGTGGTGCTATAGACAATGCCTATGGTACATTAAATGTTAATAATAGTTCATTCTTGGATAACACTGCAATGGGGAATAATGGTAATGGTTATGGAGGCGCTATCGACGATTACGATGCTAAGTTAAATGTATCTAGTAGTATTTTCACAGGTAATTTTGCAAGTGGTGATGGTGGTGCTATCTATATTCCTTATGATAGTGTCGATCAATATATTGGGCCTTTTACTGTGACTGGATGCAATTTTACAAGTAACATTGCAATTCAGGGTGGTGCTATCTGGACAGCTATTCATAATGCTATCAATAGTGTAAATACTAATTTGAAAGTGAACAACTGCAACTTCACATATAACAGAGCAGACGGTGGTAGTAATGTTGTAAATGGTGGCGGTGCCATATACAACAATGATGGTTTCTTGTATTTAACCAGCTGCAACTTCACAAGTAACAATGCACCATTAAGTTATGGAGGTGCTATGCACAATAACGGTTACGATGACAACGTTATAACCAACTCTGAAGGTACTACAACTGCAACTAACAGCAATTTCAATAATAACACTGCCGTATGGGGCGGTGCTATTTACAACTACGCTGAAAAAGCTACCTATTTTGCGGGTCAGGTTACTGTCACAGGCAGTAATTTCACAAATAACAATGCAACAGGTGATCAAAGTACAGGTGGTAATGGTGGTGCTATCATGAACGATATCCTTGGAGGCTCTGATGGTACTGGTGATTTGAATATATCCAACAGCACTTTCACAAACAATAATGCATTAACTAATCTTGGTGATGGTGGTGCAATAGAGTTACTGGATAATATATATACATTAGTGACAATCTCAAACAGCACTTTCCTNNCATTTAATAACGCTGGTGGCGCTATCGACCTTTTTAATGGTATTTTGAAAGCAACAGAAAACACGTTCACAGGTAACACTGCAGAATATGGAGGTGCAATCTACATTACAGGTGCTAATCCAGGTGCTACTGCTGTTCTTAATTTCAACCGGATTGTCAACAACCCTGACAATCAAGGTTGGGAGATCTACAATCAAGCAGGTAAAGTTAATGCAACACTGAACTGGTGGGGATATAACGACATGGATAATATTCTGGGGTTAATATATAACGCAGGAACTGGTAGTATTACTATTAACCCGTGGATTGTTTTAACTCTTAC
>PMNN01000271.1:2550-2693 GCA_003161815.1 Methanobacterium sp.
GTTTCAACACCGGTTACGGTTTCTAATGATCCGTTAACTGTGAACTCAATTGATCCAGCGATTAATGCAGTGAATGTGCCTAATAATAAGGCGATTAAAATAACATTCAGCGAACCCATCACACCAGGCAGTGACTATAACAG
>PMNN01000220.1 GCA_003161815.1 Methanobacterium sp.
TAGAAGATTATTCCAGTACTGCTCTGGTTATGGGTGGGAGTAAATGTAATAAAATCATTGTTATCGATTACAGTATAAGAATCGGTTGATTTAAGAGCTGCTAAAGCTCTATTGTCGGCATGATAATAGTCAGAAACGTAATAAGTAAAAGCAGCTCCTGATACTAGGAATATAATTAAAACTATTAAAAGAATTAGCTTCTTTTTAGATTTTATAAATTTCATGATTTTTAATACCCCTTAAATTAAAGTATTTTAAATTATATAAATATACTTATGATAGATAAAAAATTCAAAAAAACTGGATTAATGATAGTTCTTTTTGTTTTTTTAATGACAACTATTTCCATAGTTGCAGCGCACCAGCCTAGATTGGTTATTGGAGCTAATGCTTCAATTGAAAATCCTATTGTAATAATGAATCCTGAAATATCACAAGCATTCTATGGAGAACTGAAAGGTCAACCAAATTACTACAAAATAACCTCTGACAAGCCATTTAAATTCTATATAAATCTATTAGTACCGGCCAGTCCAGGTATACCCCCAGACTTCATCTCAGCAGAACTTTTAGATTCCTCAGGAAAAACTTTAATGCTAATTAATGGAACCAACTCCACATGGGAACCTTACTTCGAGGAGTTTGGTGGAGATAACTATTTAAAGGGACCTGAAACCAGGGATAATTTAAGCGCCGGAACATACTACATTAAAGTTTTCAACAATAATAATCAAGGTAAATACAACATTGCAGTTGGAGAAATAGAATCATTCCCTATTGATGAATCACTAAAAGCATTAATTACCATACCTTTACTTAAGGAACAATTCTTCGGAAAACCCGTAACTACTCTATTTTTAGAATTTTTAGGAATAATTATGGCACTTGGATCATTAATGGTCCTTTACCTAATGCTCCTGAAATCAAGAAGTTCGAAAGAATTTACCGAGTTAACCGCTAAAATAAGCGTGGCTACAAAACCTATGACTTGGTTGGGAATAATTATAACCGCCATAGTATGGTTCTATGTAATGTTCAAAGATCCCTCAAATATTGTGGGAATCGTTAACAGCATATTGTTAGTTATCCTAATAGTTCTAAGCTGGTATTTCGGAAATAAGTTAAATAAACTAGAATATGGAAAATTACCATTAATAAGCATGACCATTTTAATCGTGCTCTGGTGGATATTCGTTTATTTAACCATAGCCATAACATAGAACAACTTAATCAGTAAAATAATTTATCCTCGTCAAAAATATAAAAATATAATATTAAGGTGAAAATATGGCTTATTTCAATGAGGAAATCGAAACCATGCCGAGAGACGAGCTCGATGGCTTAGTAGATGAACGTATACGTTATACAGTAAAGTATGTACAAGATAATTCACCATTTTATCGTAAGTGGTTTGCTGATAATCACATAAACGCCTCCCAAATTCGCTCACATGAAGATTTGAGGGAACTGCCTATCATATCCAGTAAGATCATGCGTGAAAGACAGCCGCCAGAGACTGATGAATTCGAATTTAAATGCTCTAATTGGGATAAAATATTCACTATTCATGAAACCAGCGGAACCAGTGGAAATCCTAAATCTTTTTTTTTAACCTGGGATGATTGGAATCGCTACGCTGAAAAGTACGCGCGAGCATTTGTATCCCAGAACTTCGGACCCGGAGATCGGGTAGTGGTCTGCGCATCCTATGGCATGAATATAGGTGCCAATACCATGACATTGGCTGCTCAGAAAATAGGTATGGCCATAATACCTGAAGGTAAATGCACCTTTCCTGTTCGTATAATAAAGAATTACCAGCCCACAGGAATTGTGGGAAGCATATTCAAACTCATCCGCCTAGCCCGTAGAATGGAAGCCGAAGGGATCAATCCCAAAGAATCCAGCATCCAAAAACTAGTGGCTGGAGGTGAAAGCTTTGCAGAGGAATCCCGCAATTATCTTGAAAAATTATGGGATGTTCCAGTTTATAACACTTATGGAAGCACTGAAGGAACCATGTGCGGTGAATGCCACATAAAAACTGGTTTACATGTACCAGAAGATCTCGTGCATCTAGATCTCTACGACCCCCAAATGGAGAACTTCGTAGAAGAAGGGGAATGCGGTAGAATAGTATTAACAACCCTTTTACCTATGAAAACAAAAACAGGTACTTTACTTTTAAATTATGACACTGAAGACACTAGTACATTGGTAAGCCGGGAGAAATGTGCCTGTGGAAGGACTCATTTAAGAATCTTAAATCCTCAACGCGAAGCAGAAACAGTTTGGGTTAAGGGATCACCATTCAATAGAGTTGACGTAGAAAGAGGAGTTTTCCAAACCGAAAATATGGAGTATCTAACGGGAGAATACGAAGCCTTCCTTTATGGGGACATTGATGAAACAACCCTTCAGGTGAGTATGGAATGCAAAGATATCCAAAAATGTGAAAGAGAGATTATACAGGAGAATTTTTTGAAGTCCTTTTTAAGTTATAAGCCACAACTATATGAAGCATTTGAAGATGAAGAATTCAACATCACATTTAAATTTACTGGTCCAGAAGATCTTGAATTCTATAAAATCAAAGGCAGAACTAAACGTTTAATGGACAGACGGTAAGAACCGTTTATAAAAAAAACAAATAGATAATATATTTAATAATGTTCCTGTTTAGTGGTTTACTAATTGGTTTTGGTTTAGCAGGTATTTTAGGAGCACCTTTACGGTATATTGTTTTAAATGAATCACCTTTAAAGGATAGGGCTGCAGCCCAAGGTTTATTATCAATTAACACTAGTTTCGGGCAAATCATAGGGGCAGCATTACTCGGTGCCATTATAACATCTCAAGGTTCAAATATAAGTGGATATAACATCTCTTATGCCTTTTTAGCTGTAGTTGCATTTATAATGTTCTTATTAGCCTTAAAACTTAAAACGCGGGCAGATGAATTCAAAAATAGATAATAAAATTTTATTAATAAATTCAATAGGAAATATGTTCTCAACTCATTTTTAGAAGAGTGAAAATCTAATATGAGTTAAGATTTTCCTGTTATTTTTATTCCAATAATTAAGTAAATAACAAAAAACAATATAAAATTAATAAAAATCAAATCTATTAATTGAAATAAAAATGTTTAAAATTGAAAATAGGGGAGGTATGGTACTCATTTCGAATGCAGATAAACTTAAAAGTTGGAATGATGGGTTCATTAAACAGTCAATTCTTGATTTTTTAAATTCGTCTATTGAAAAAGGTCGTGATTATGTTAAACCTGAAGATCGGATAGCAACGTTCGATAATGATGGTACTCTTTGGGTAGAGAAGCCTATGCCTGTTCAACTTAATTTCGTGTTCAGAGTTTTTGCCAAAACAGTGCAAAATAATCCCTCTTTACTGGATAAGCAGCCTTACAAAGCTATTCTAAAAAGGGATGAGACTTTTTTCAAAATGGCAATAGAACAAAACCCCGAAGCTATTATGGCCTTGGAAGATGCTATGGCAAGGGAGTGGTCTGGAAAAACTCCCGATGAATTTGAGGCTGAAGTGAAAGAGTTTTTTGCGAAAGTAAAACCGGAGAAATTCGCAAAAAACTTCACAGAACTAGTTTACAAACCTATGCTGGAACTTTTTGACTTGTTGAAGACTTATGAATACCGGGTATTTGTATGCTCAGGCGGTGGTCGTGATTTCATGCGTATAATCTCTGAGGAAACCTGGGGAATCTTCAAAGAGAACGTAATAGGCTCAGCTCCAAATTATGAATACAATAATGGCACTCTAAAAAGGCTTGATACAATTCTTGGAGGACTTGCTTTAGGTCCTGGAAAAGTTGAACATATCTTCTCTCAAACTGGACGATTACCTGTTTTTGCAGGGGGTAATAGTGATATCGATGTAGAAATGTTGGAATCTGCCAAATTCAGATTATTAATAAACCACGATGACGATGAACGCGAATACTATTATGAAAATGGAGCAGAGAAAATATTAACAATTGCTAAAGAAAAAAATTATACCATTGTAAGTATGAAAAACGACTGGAATGAGATTTTTCTAAAATGATAGAACATCAGGAATTAGCTGCTATAGCTGTATTGTTTCAGTCTTGACGAAGCTATGGTTAAAAGAGCAGTAGAAATTAATAATAGATTATTGAGGATTTCGGTACTTTGTCTGGGTCTTGACTACTAGTAGTTTCTTTAATTGGCTGGATAATGGTGATTATAATATCCGGGAATTAGCGAAGAACCAAAATTAGTTCAAATTTTATGAAATAAATGATTTAAATAACGGATAAGACATATAAAGGAGATTAAAACTATGAATACAAAAAATTCTAAGGATGCAACTGAAATAACTGCAAAAACCAATACCCAAGTAATTAAGGAACTTCCATTTGCTGATGAACAGGATTTTGAGGATGCCAAGTGCGGTTTTATCGCACCTTTACCCAATACAGGTGTCATCAAGAATTCCAAGGGCGAAACTGTCTGGGATATGAACAGGTTCTCTTTTATCAAGCAGGACGCTCCAGTACCAAACACGGTGAATCCCAGCCTTTGGCGCCAATCCCAACTTCTCATGCTGGGTGGCCTCTATAAGGTGGTTGACGGACTTTACCAGGTCCGCAACGCTGACATATCAAACATGGTCATCATTGAAGGCAAAAACGGAATCATCATCGCAGATCCTCTTGTTTCAAA
>PMNN01000276.1:0-1233 GCA_003161815.1 Methanobacterium sp.
GACCGCTCGGGAACCCCTGCAAAAAAATTTTTTTTATATTAAATAAACTTAAATTTAGTGCACTATTTATAATATTTATTCAAAATTTTATTTTTACTTTGCGTTTAATTTAATATCTCTTTACTTAAAATAATGCAGTTATGTAAACGTAATTCTTTAATAAATATAAATTAAAGTATAAATTCATAAATTGTATTCTAATAACTAAAATGTCAAATTTTTTATATTATAATAGGGAGGGGAATAGGTAATGGACCTTGTAATGGGAAAATTAAATGGGTTTTTTATAGATGCAACACTTAAATGGGGCAGAGTTAGTCCATATGACATCCTCACGAACGCTACAGAATCTGAATTTAAAGCGTTATNNGTTATTAGATAATTACTTTATCTGGATATGAGTCTCAAGACGGTCCTGAATTTAATGTTCAACTCTTCTCACGTTATGTAGCGAAAAATGGATATTATATCAAAACTAAGGGAAATTTCATCTTACCACGCTATGCATCACTAAAATAGATATACATGATTATTTATAAAAAATGAATATTTTTGTTTGCTCCAAAAAAGGGAAAAATAATTAAAGAATATCCTAAAAAAAAGGAATTAATTAAAATAAATTAAATTTTTAAAGAAAAAATAATGCAAGAATTATTTTCTAATGACTTCCGCTTAGTAATCCACCTATGGCTCCTCCGATACCCATAGATATTATGTTTGCAATTAATGCTCCGATTATTAGAATTACACCGGACACTAAACCTGCTGCAAATCCTGCTGCACCTCCGAAGATTGTTCCTCCAATAACGAATAGAATTGCTAATACTATTGCTCCGAATGCTCCGGCTACAGTGGCATTCCATAATCCTCCGAGTATTCCTTCATGAACCCAATATCCTACAATAAATCCCGCTATAAANNAAAATAATTTTTTTTATAAAAAAACACATTTACTATTAATATGATTTAAAAAATATTTAAAATTTGCTATTCTACAGCCTTTCCCTAATTAACTTGTTTGTTGATTTATTAAAGACCCAAGAAAAATTCACTCATATTTTCTAGTTAATTATGGGGTTATTTGAAAAAAATAGGTAAAAATTGAATAAGATTCTCGAAGAAATGAAAAATAGAATTTTCAATATACTATATTTTTTTTTAATCTAATCGAAATCGCACCCAAACCGGTGCTCTTGGTGATCTACCTTTTATTAATTCATTAACTCTAATTTC
>PMNN01000276.1:1344-2621 GCA_003161815.1 Methanobacterium sp.
TTCTTCACATTTTCATGGAAGTAATCAGGTGCGGTTTCATCAGTCACTGTTTTGTAGGGCACAATTTCGATGTGTTCAGCTACTTTAACGTTTTTAATTAGTATTTTCTTCCGTTCAATTAGGGGTTTCGGGATTAAGTTATCTTTATTGTAGCAGAGGATGTCGAATACATGGTATATGGCGGGCATTTTCTTGGATAGTATGTTTATCCGGAATTTATCTTCGACNNACATTACGATTTATTAGATTGCCAAGTCCTCCGGGTACAGTTAATTCCCCATCTAAAATCCAATTTTGACTCTTAATATTCTCTTTTAAGGCTTTTGTTAACTCTGGGAATTTCTTGGCTACTTGAAGATGTCTTCTAGTCCATAAACTTATATTACCCTCTTTACTTACGGCTATTAATCTTTGACCATCATATTTTGGTTCACTTATCCAACTACCAGTTAAATGTAATTCTTCCTCATTTCTGATGAGTTTAGCGAGCATCGGTTCAATCATAGAAATTTCAACTCAAATTTTTAAGTGGAATCATTTTTTTTAATAAAATATGTTTATAAAAAAAATATTGCGAGTCATGTAAATTCAAAATTGAAAATATCTTTTTTAGAAGTATAATTATTATTTTGATTCTTCCTCGACGGTGGAGAGCATTTTTTCTAGTTCAGCTTCAAGTGACTTAACCTCGGGGGGTTTAAATTCAGGTATTTCTACCTCTTCACCTAAGAATTTACGTTGAATAAGATCCTGTATTTCTTTAGTATAGGTTTCAGTGTACTCCGTCCAGTCAAAATCGAAGGTCATCTTATCTAAAACCTTCACGCCTTTATCGATGAGGTCTTCATCTATTTCGCCTTGGATGATTTCCATTTNNCTTTTCTCCATAGCTTTCTTTAAGAGGTGGAAGCTTTTACCCACTCCTCCTTTACGTGGTGATTCAGTGCCTAAATAGTAGGGTTTACTTAGAGCTACAACTGGTATCTCATCAGAATTGCAGAAACCCTCAATATGCATGGTTTTAGTATCTATAGGTTTATAAGCTTCAATCTCCTCATCAGTGAATTGTATGCATTCACCAGCTATAATGTAAGCTTTAACTATCTCATTAGGTGTGAGTTCTTCTCCATCTTTTTCGCATACTTTTTTATAACGGACTCGGCCACAATCTTCTTTATGCACTTGGTGGAAATGTACATGAATATCTCCACTGGCTGCGTATAACCTGATGGGAATTAATATACTGCCGAATGATATGAATCCTGACCATAATGATC
>PMNN01000030.1 GCA_003161815.1 Methanobacterium sp.
AAGAGGATGATAATGGGGAATAAATTGATTGATATTAAATTCCGAATGTGGATGATGAATCTATTTGCTAACCATTTTTAAGGATACATTGTAGGAATTTTATAGTTATTTTGTATCCTGTTTTTTTTATGCTATAAATTCCCAAATGTAATAAATTAATTCACCTGAAATCTAAAACATTATAAAAAAATTTCATTCTTCTAATCTCCTTAACTCTTCGAAAGCTTCTAAATGTTCTTTAACCTTAGATTCATATTCCTCTTCAGTTATTATCCCTTTTTCAACCAATAAATCAACTAAAGAAGTCAACATATCTTCTAATATTTCAATGTCTTCTGAAACCATTTAGTTCACCTTTTTTAATATAATATTTTTATCTTTTATCATTAGTTCAAATTTATCGTGGTTTCTGTATCCCAATGATTCTACTATTTCTCGTTTTTTTGATTTAGGAGTAACAATAAGTGTTACACCTTTTTCAGTTATTTCCATAGTCCAAACTAGTTTATCTTCTGGTTCTAGGTTAAATGAGATTTGGAATGTCAGCAGATCCTCTTCTCTTGGAATTCGCGTATGATGTGGGCCTTGGGGAGAAGACAGGTATGGGCTTTGGAATGATAAATAATTGAATCCGATATCAATTGTTAAATATTAATAAAGACTAAAATTAATAATCTTTACCCAATATATGTTTAACAAATTCTTCAGTGGTAGTTACAGCCCATAATGCCTTATTTGCATTAAGTTCTTTTGCCAAATCACGCTCTCTAACACTTTGGTGATCCGGCTCATTATGCACTATAGCATTCCTAAATGTAACTAGTTTATCTACTTCAGGAAAATCAGCTTCTAATTTATTTTGCTTCAAAACTTCATATTTTGGAGCTATTCCTTTGCGAGAAAAATGTTTTTCATTATAAATTGTTTTTTCATTGTGATATGCATATTCAAAAAGTGATGCTTCAATAGTAGCTCCACACATTACAATTGAAGACATGGCATAACATTGGCTGTTTACCGCCTTTTCTTCAAATATTTTTGCAATATTTGCTAAATTACGGGCGCATGGTAAGAGAGAACCAGTTCTAAATCTACTAATTTTAATTTCATCATCCACTTGACCTTCATCTTCAACACTCACAAACTTTTTAACGCTTACTCCATCAGTGCCGTGACCTTCATCTTTATTTTTTACTGATCTACCAATATTTGTTTTATCATTTACATTTATTTTTTCTTTAACCATTATTCAAGTCCCCTAATGTTAATTGTTCCCTTTTTTCTTTTCAACTTCTCTTTGAATTAAATCAAAATACCAATCCATATCTACATTCTCTTGTGCATTATAATCATTGATTATTTGTTTACTTATTTTTTCACAGAATTTGCGGACCCTCAACCATTTCTGATATATTTTATAAGCAGCTGTTTCCTTGTTAATATCTAGTCCTAATTCTTCCATTTTGGAGTAATAAGCGTGAGCTGCTTCTAATTCTGTATAATAATTTTCAAGATATTCTTCTTTCCCTTCGATTTTTACTTTAGTATACCATATTTTTTTTCCATGAGCTTTAGTGGGATTCGATTTATACCAGCTCGTCAACCCCACACCGGGGAATATGCTTTCCTTACCACTTCGGGATTGGATTTCACATCTTTTGGATACTTCACGAAGTTTTTTCATCCTGAGATCCAATGTATCTCCAAGGTGCAGGATTACATTTTCTGGATGTTTTTTGAGGAAATATTCGAAATGACGAGCTCGTCCATCAAATCGTTTAGTACTACAAACATATTCCCGCTTAGTTCCGTCCTTAAGAGTTGCAGTATCAGGACCCCATTCACCCCGTTTAAGCACATCCACATTTCCTTTACAATAATGGAATTTAAAGAGTTCTCCTTTCCGGTTACCGTGATGGATAGTACGTTGATATGTGAATTCCTCGCATATATCACATTGTTTGCATAAAGTTTTTTCAATAGGAATATCAGTCATTATTTCTCACATTTTATGTTTTTCATCCCAGAAATCCAGCAGAATCCCTAGGGCGTTTTCATAATCAGAGCCAATTTCTTTCAATCGGTTCTTTTTCTCCCGGCTGATGCGGATCGGACTTTTCTCAACACGATAAGTTCGTAATATACGCTCAATGAGGTTGGTCATATTTACGATTTTTGAATCGTTAGGATCTTCATTATTTCTACCTAGTAATTCATCGAGCATTAGTTTATCATATTCAAGTTGATCCAAACTTTTAGAACTTGGAATTTTATTTGGATTTTTGAGTATTTCTTCCAGGATAATATTAAGGTCATCCTGGACTGATTCGATTGTGATTTTTTCTCCACCTTCAATTATCATGATTCATCACATACTATTAAGTCCATTTTAAAAAAAATAAGTAATTATTCTAATTCTGATAATTCCCATTCTTTATTCCTTATATCTTCATCTAATAGTTCCACTTGATTTAAAATAGGTTTTGCTTTTATCCATCCAGCATCTGTGTTGAAATTAATAGGTATCAATTTTTCTTCTGCTCTTGCTTTCTGTCCTTTTAAAAGTTTTAATTCATTTTTTAATTCATTTTTGTATGCTTCTTTTGCTGACATTTTTTAATCCGCCTAGTTTTTTTTTAATTTAATTTTCTCTATATTGTAGTATTAAAACTACATACATATAAATGTTTGTGTTATATCTAATTTTTTACTTCTCATATGCTCCCTGGGAAAATCATCGTAATAGTTAAAGTCTATAGTGATCCACCTGGGAGAAAGATATTATGAAAACTATAGAAAACAACGATTTAAGCAATAATAAGAAGCTAAAACATAAAGAATTACTCATAATTCCAAAGAAAGATTTTTTAAATTGGTATGAATTCACTAGAAAACAACTTAAGCAAATTGAAATGAAAAGAAAGGAGGTGGGACTGGATTTTATGGAATGCCCCAACTGTAGGAATGTGATGGAGGATTATTATCTTAAAGAACCACCTCAACAGGAACTCTGGCATTTGTGTCCTCACTGTGACTTAACATTCTCACATAACCAATATAACCGTTTGAAATCCATAATAATGCGTGCGATAGACATGAAAACTGCTGAAATTTCAGAAGGAGAAATTTAAATGTATAAACGTTGTTTAGCTTGCGGTGAACCTAAAACTGACTATCGAACATTATTTACTGGCATGTTTGTTGCGGGTGCTTGGATATTTGCAGCTGCCCTAATCGTGCTGATATTGCAAAACAGATTAATAATCTAAAAAAAAAGAGTTTATGGCATTTCTGCCCCTAAGTGTGAACTTAACATTTCTCACATAAAAAAGCGTGATTATTATTAACATCACTGATTTATGAGAGTT
>PMNN01000059.1 GCA_003161815.1 Methanobacterium sp.
GTTCAAATCCCGGCAGCCGCATTTATTATTTTTAACCTATTCTAATTAGAGGATAACTGCTAATTTTAAAAAAAAATATTCATTCTTATTCAATTTTGACAAATTATTAAAATATTTTAGATGGGCACAAAGAGTCCGGCTGCTACTAATCTACAGATGTCAGTCTTGGTAATCACGCCTACTGGTTTTTCATCTTCTAACACTAGAAGACCCGATATATCCGCTCTGATCATTAGATTAGCGGCATGTACAATATTATCATCGATAGATATTGTCATGATATCTTTAGACATTATGTCTCCTATATTAGGGGGAATTTCCTCTTTATTAGGTTTTATGCTGCCCAGAACTCCTATAAGATCTGTGTAGGATACTACACCTTGGGGTTTTCCATCATCACCCATAACAAATAATCTGCGAACTCCTTCTTTGTACATCTTCTGAAAAGCTTCTAATGGAGTTGTTTTTGGATTGATTGTTATAATGCCTTGATTCATGGCTTCTTTAATTTTCATACTAATCATCTCCATCATTATATACAATGAATGTGATTTTTAATCATTTCATTTAAAATTAAGATTAATATATTATTATAATTAATTGCAATTTTTTTCATTATTTCGAGAATTGTTTGATCTAATCAATATTGAAAGATATAAATACTAAAAATGTACTAAAATAGTATTATAATAATAAATTATTTATTTTGTATAATTATAAATATGAAAATAATACTTACAATATTGTTCAGCTTGAACAATATTGTGTCCTGATAACAAACTTTATATAGCCGAAATTTGTATTATCATAATATAAAAATTAGGAGAGAATAATCATGATGAGAATAAGTATGTCACTGCCCAAGAAGCTCTTGAATGAATTCGACGAAGTGCTTAAAGACCGAGGATACCAATCAAGATCAAAAGGGATAAGAGATGCTCTAAAAGACTACATAGTACGGTATCAATGGATGAACGAGATGGAGGGCGACCGTATAGGAATTCTCGCCGTGATATATGACCATCATTACACTGGTGTTATGGAGGACCTCACCGACATTCAGCATGACTATCGAGAATATATAAATGCAGTTATGCACGTCCATATGACTGATAAATATTGTTTAGAAGTCGTAGTAGTTAAAGGAGACGTTAAATACATCCGTGAGCTTACAGAGAAAATAATGAGACTCAAAGGTGTGGAACACGTTAAACTCACCAGCACGGCCAGCGGGGAAAAATTGAGTAAATTATAGGAACACAATTATAGTATAAGAGATGGGACTAGAAATTAATTTTTAATAATTATAAAACTCAAATTAAGGGTTAAATAAAGAATATGTCCTACCAAAATAATCTTATTTCAGATTACGAGAGATTAGCTGGATTTTATGAATCCATAACAAAAGAGGCTGAAGGAATTGTATATGATATAGGAACCGGTTCAGGCATACTCAGCGCCTGGGCTGCACCTTACGCTAATTTTATTTATGCAGTGGAAAAGAATTCCTTTGTGGCTAGGGAAACAAGATCCTTCTTAAATGACTTTAGGAATATTTCTTTTATAGAAGGCGACGCATGTAAAATACAATTTCCCGAGAAAGCCGATCTAATAATTTGTGAAATGCTAGACACTGCCCTTATAGATGAGGAACAAGTTCCAGTGCTTAATTCTGTTTTAAAGTACCTCAAAAAAAATGGAAAAGTCATCCCCCAAGGAGTAATAAACATTGCTGAACCAGTTTACATGGAAGCAGAACATTTATATTATGAAGAAACGGGAAAACCTAGTCATTATACAATGGGCTCATTAATGGTATTCAGTAAATATGATTTCAGGAAACCTATAAATCCCTGTGCTGATTTTGATTTAAAATTTAAAATAATTAAAAATGGGATTTTAAACGGCGTAAAAATCACTACATTCACACTTATAACATCCAATACCATTTGCGGACCTACTCCCATGTTAAATCCCCCTTTAATGATTCCCACCAAGGAATTAAGAGTTAGAAAGGGTGATATTATAACAGTTAATTTAAAGTATACTATGGGCGGTGGATTAGATACCATTAGAAATGAAATTAAAGAAATTTTTTAAAAACTGTGATAAACTGATTATATTAGGTATAGGGAATGAGTTAAGAGGAGATGACTTCTTAGGTTCGCTTATAGCTAAGAAACTTGCTAAATTATTCGCAGGAAATGATGGTATAGTGGTTTTTGATGGGGGTACTGTGCCTGAAAACTATACTGGCGCAATTAAAAAGGAGAATCCTACTGGTATCATTTTGATTGACGCTGCAGATATGGGAAAAGAACCAGGATACATTAGAATTGTGAATAGTGATGAAATTGCTAGTTATCATTTATCAACACATGCCATGCCTCTCTCATTTTTAGTTAAGTATCTTGAACATTCCACTAGAGCAGAGATTATTCTTATCGGAATCCAGCCTAAGGAATTGGAATTAGCAGATAATATCTCAATGGAGATTAAAAAAAGTATGGAATATTTAGTGGATTTATTCACTAAGATTTTAAAAAAATAGTTCTAGTTAAATTTTATCATATTATTTCTATATATTTTATACTGTGAATTAAAGTCCATGTTAAAAAATTTTTATTACCCATAAAAACTATAATCTGACAATATTAAAAAAAGACTTGTAAAATAAAATAATTTATTCCGAGATAACACTATATTTATATGTATAAGGGAATTTAAATTTCTGAAGTAATCCAGATTATTAATTTAGTATAAAAAAAAATTGATATTTTAATAACCATTATTTTTAATCAAAAAAAAATTTTTTTATTTAATTGATTTCTATGAAAATCTTATTTATTGGGGCAAGACTCTTTGATGAAGTGGCTTTGTATGCCCAATCACGGGGAGTTACAACCATTTTATCAGAATCCAATCCCAAATCTTCTAATCTGAAATTAGCCGATGAATATCATATCGTTCCTAGAGGAATGGATCATCCGATGAATATAGCATTAACAGAAGATGTTGATGCAGTGGTACCCCTTATAGGTATTGATAAACCTCTGCTCGAAGTAGCTAAAATGAAAGAGAAGCTTGAGAAGGAATATCATCTACCAGTTATTACCTCAGGAATAAATGCTACAGAAATTTCCGTAAATAAAATTAAAACAAAGAATTTTTTAATAGAAAATAATATAAGCACCCCGGGATTCACTGAAATTACCAAAAAACAGTACGTAAACTCTAAATTTAGATTAAAATTCCCAACCGTATTAAAACAGGCTGAAGGCCAGGGTGGTGTTGGTGTTAAAATCGCTTTATCCCCAGCAGACATTGAATCCTATTTCGAAATCTATCCTGAAGCAATAATAGAAGATTTTTTAAAAGGCGCAGAAATCTCGGTGGAAGTATTAAGATGGAAAAATAAATCTGTACCCTTAGTGAGTGTATATAAAGGAGATACAACCTTAGAAGGAATTCATCCCTTAAATAAAGTCAGAACTGCTCCAGCTAATCTTGAAAATTTAGATAATCAGAAACTCATTAAAATGGCTAAAAACATCACTGATGAACTTGATGCAAATGGAACAACTGAAATAGAATTTATATTTAGTGAAGAAACAAAACAAATAAATACATTGGAGATGAACACTAGACCTAGTGGTACTAGATTTTTGACTTTCAGCTCATCAAATATAAACCCTATGCATCAACTAGTAAACATGGCCATGGGAGAATGGAAACCTCGTGCAGTTGAAAGAGAAATCAAACAATACGCCGCCTTGGAGATGTCATTATCCTTAAATGAAAATAATCAAATTTCTTCCCAGAATAATTATGATCCTAAAAATCGTGTATTTACTTCTGATAAACCATGGATAATACATGGACCTGATAATGCCAGTAGAATAACAGTTAGATCAGAAAATCTAACTAATTCCTTTGAAATTGTGAAAAATTTTAAAATAAAGGAGTAGTGATTAATTGAGTCTTAATTTGGGATTATTAACCTCGATAATTCCTTTTATAATAGCTTTTGTGGGAGTAGTTTTTTTCACACCTTACGTCAGATTAGCATTGTTAAAAGCCGGTATCACCGATAATCCCATAGTTTCAGAGCACAGTCACAAAAAAGGAACACCCACCATGGGTGGTTTAGCAATAATTTTGGGAATGTTATTAATTCTCAGTTTATATTACCAGAATAAACTCGTAGTTTTAACAGTGGGGTTAATGGTAGTAGCTGCAATTATAGGATTGTTAGATGACCTCATCGGCCTTAAAATCAAAGAATTTCAGAAGGTAGTTAAAAATATTTATTCTAAACCAGTGGAAATAGGGATGATAACATTAGAACCTGGCAATGAAGCAAGGATTATAACTTCTAAAGCTAAAAAACAACTTGATAAACTTTCAAATCTAAATAGAATAGAAGTAATCCGCGAAATCCCTATTAAGAGTGAATTGAGAGAAAGTAATAAAATATTAGCCCAAATTATGGTGTCACTATTTTTAGTAATCTCCGGTGCTATACCTACCACTTTAAGCGGTTTTCATGTTGGATTATTAGCTATCCCCATAACCATTATCGGCGTGGTTGGCTCTATAAATGCCGTTAATCTAATAGATGGAATGGATGGTCTAGCATCAGGAATATTAGGAATGGCATCAGTAGCATGTGCGATATTCTCAATTTTAACGGGTCGAGTGGATACTGCAATAGTTTTCATGGCTATTGGGGGAGTTTGCTTCGGATTTTTAGTTTATAATAAAATACCAGCATCTATATTTATGGGTGATATTGGTTCATTCGCACTGGGAGGTTTATATGCAGCTGCAGCAATAATGGGGGATGTTATTATTTTTGCAGTGGTAGTACTAGCTGTGCCTATAATTTCAGTTATAATTAGTCTTATGCACCGTGCTGGAATCATCAACTTAGCTGTGGAACCATTACATCATACACTTAATCATATAGGATGGTCTGAAAGTAAAATAGTTGTCACATACTGGGCAGCCACCTTAATAATTTGTGTAGGAGCCCTATATTTTTATCATCTCTTCCAGTGATTAAACATGGATAAAACAGAATTAACCACTCTTTATTTGGCGGATCATGTTAATGGAGAACTTATTGGAGATAATATTAGTATAAATGGTACATTCAACATTTTAAAAGATTCAAAGAAAGATGATGTAGTTATAAGGCATCGAATAGATGAAATCGGTGTAGAAATTGCATTTAAAAAAGGTGTTTCATGTATCATAACTCAAAATCCATTAGGAAATGCTGTTAAAACTGCAAAATTACTCGGTTTACCTTTAATCATTTGTAATAAAATAGAGTTAGCCAATGCATTCGCCCTTAAATGGTCAGTTGAAAAATTCTCAGATGATGCTCCATGTATAGTAGTAACTGGTACTAATGGTAAATCCACCACCACCCATATGATCTACACTATTCTACGGGAGGCTGGTTACACTACTTACACTAATACTGATTCTAAATCTGAATTTAACACTCTTATTGATCCTATGGTGGCTAAGCAGATTGCAGAATTCCCATATCGAATAGAAGCTATGGTAATAGAGGTTTCTGAAATTCAGGGGTGGATGGATAGAATCATGATGAATCACGCCCAACTAATGACTTCTGCCCTTAATCCAGAGATTTTGGTGTTCACTAATNNAGGTGCACTTAAAGGATTTAATGGAGATTATGTGATTTTAAATTATGATGATCCTCTTATAAGAAGTATGGCTGACTTAACACCGTCCTCTGCAGAAGTGGTATTTTATGGTTCAGGATCTGGATTAGAATTTTTGGGTGATGGAATATATTATAATGGAAGCCTTATATTGAGTGAAGAGGAATTACCTTTTAAAAGTCCTCATTTTATTCAGAACACTCTAGCTGCTGTNNCTTATAATTGATGACTTTGCTCATAATCCTGATGGTATAAGGGTTACTATAAAAAGTGCTGCGCAACTGACTGGTGGAGATTTATATCTGGTATCCGCTATTCGTGGCTCCCGTGGTGTACCTATAAATCAAGTAAATGCAGAAGCTATTGCTGATAGTTTGAAGGGTATTAATCACCATCTGATCATAACTAGTAGTATGGAGATGGTGGATCGTGCTAATCTGGTTCATCCCTCTGAGAAAAAGATATTTATAGAAACCCTTGAGAAGAATGATTTAAATTACATATTCTATGAAGAATTGTTTGATGCTTTAAAATATGTTGTTGAAACATCTGCTAAGAATGATATAATCCTGTTAATCGGTGCTCAGGGAATGGATCCTGCTAGAGAAGTTTTAAAGAAGATTAAAGACTAGGTAAAAATTAGTAATAAATTGTAATAAAGTTAAATGATAAATGTATTAATAGAAATCCAATTTAAATATTATAATAAGGAATTCTTAAATAGAATAGAAGTTTATGAATATTCGTATTTTTTTAAATAACATTTTTAATGAAATTACAATTTTTATTAATTATACTTATATCTCATTATGCATCATGAAAATGAGCTAATTATTAATTGATTATCCTAGAAAATATTTCATGAATGGAGTTACCTAATATGAATTGTATAGTAATAGGTGCTGGTAATGCCGGGCGCCCGGTAGCCAGGATTTTGAATTACATTGATCATCATGTTCAAATCACAGATCAGGAAAAACTAGAAGAATTCCCTAAAAAAACTCAGGAAATCCTTCATCAAATGAAAAAAGAAGGAATAGAATTAAATTTAGGCTCGAATTCCACTCCAGAATTTAAATATTTTGATTCAGCTTATATATCGCCCACTATACCCACAGATTCATCAATAAGAAAATATTTAAATCTCAGTGGAGTGAAATTAATTAATCACAGGGATATATCACATATAATCGATGAAATCATCGATATAGATATAATTGGAGTTACAGGAACCCTGGGTAAAACCAGCACAACCCACATTATCTCCCAAATATTTGAAAACAGTGGATATAAAGTATGGAAGTGTTCATCACGCCATGGTAATCTCCTAAGTGAAGTAATTATAGACGGAATAATCAAAGATTATCATCAAAAAAATGATATAGCAGTATTTGAACTACCCCACGGAACTTCCAGACTAATGTCACAGGTTAAACTGAAAATAGGAGTTCTCACCAATATCTATCAAGATCACCTAGACGAATTCGAGGGATCCCTCAAAAAATATGCTCAGCGCAAGCTTTTTATAGCTAATTCAAGTGAAACCTTAATTTCCACCCCAAAATGTAAAGAATATTTGGAACCTATAAGGGATGACGTAATATATTATTGCTCCAGGAAAACTAGAGGGATTAATGAGCATGACTGTGACGTTTCAGGCTATCTTAAGGATCAGAGAATACAGATTAATTATGAATTAATCAATCGTAAGGGAATATTTGAATCAAACTTTAAACTATTGGGTTACTATTTCGAAAATTCGATAGCAGCTGCAGCAGTGGCTTTAATTTATGGTTTAGATGAAAACATGGTAAAACAAGGTTTAACAAGATTCAAAGGGATTTCAGGACATTTAGAATATATGGGAGATTATTGTAGTCGGGAAGTTCATTTTGATGCTGCTTTTGTGCCTGAAGGATTAGTTTCCACTCTAGAACAATTTTCTAAATCGAAATTAGTAGTTTTAATAGATAATCCTGACACCACAACTATCCGGGATAAATACAAAATAGGTAATGTAGTAGGTGAATATGCTGATATTATAATTTCCAGTGGATACAATGAAACCACCGGAGTATTGGATATGAATGCGGCCCATGAAGTTTTAAGAGGCATTCAAAATTCAAACTGCCTTAAAATTGCTGTGGAAGACATGATAACTGCTGGAAAATTATCTATTAAACANNTTCTCCCCCCAGTTATGGAGTTATAGGTGTTTGTGGAGTAGTCGGGAATTTAGTGGCTCGTGTACTACTCGATCATGATTTAAAAGTTATCGGTACTGATTGTAAATCAGCAGATCAATGTAAATTTAAATACACTTTAGAGAATTATGACTTACCCCTTTACCTTGCAGGGCATCCTGACGATTTTTTTCAGGAATCAGATTACATAATTCCACCACCTAGCCTATCCAAGAATTCAAATCTTTTTAAAAAGATAAAAGATAGTGAATTTAACGTACTGGAGGTGGATGATATCCTTAGTATGTTCAAGCCGGATAAACCCGTTCTTTGCATAACCGGTACTAATGGTAAAACCACCAC